>JAGBOJ010000020.1 GCA_017633935.1 Lachnospiraceae bacterium
GAGATAATGTTTACGAGCTACACCTGTCACCCGTCCATGGCAAATAACGAGTGTTCGGGTCCGGCGCTTATCACGGCGCTCGCCCGCTACATAATGGATATGAAAAACAGGCGCTACAGCTACCGGCTGGTTCTTGCGCCCGAAACGATAGGTGCGCTTACCTATATCAGCAGGAATCTGGATCATCTTAAAAAGCATGTAAAGGCTGCTTTTAACCTTACCTGCGTGGGAGATGACAGGACATATTCTATAATCCATTCAAGATATGCCGATACCTGCGCCGACAGGCTTCTTATGGCAGCATTAAAGGGCAGCGGCAGGCACTTTGACGAGTATCCTTATATAAAGAGGGGCTCTGACGAAAGACAGTATCAGGCGCCGGGGGTGGATATCCCTATGGTCTGTTTCTGCCGCTCAAAATATCACATATATCCCGAATATCACACAAGTGCCGATGACCTTGACCTTATCTCACCCAAAGGTCTGCAGGGAGCGCTTGATATAATGATATCGGTTATAAAGCTGGCGGAGGCAAACAGGAAATACAGGGTGACGACCTTAGGCGAGCCGCAGCTTGGAAAAAGAGGGCTTGTGCCTACGATGTCAAGCAAGGAAACCTATCAGCAGACGCTTGCGTTAAAGGATCTTCTTGCCTATGCGGACGGGAGGAATGACCTGATAGGGATAAGCGAGATCATAGAGCAGCCGGTAAATATTCTGATACCGCTTGCCGAAAAGCTGACGGAGTGCGGATTATTTGAGATATATGAGGGATGATCGGGATGAACAGCTACAGGTATGATGAAATAGATATCGGTAAAGAAGAGGAATTTGATGTCGTGGTCACCGGGGAAATGCTCGATGCCTTCGGTATCATCACGGGAGATGTAAATCCCTTGCATACCGATGCGGATTATGCCGGTTCTAAGGGCTATAAGGGAAGAGTGGCCTACGGTATGCTTACGGCGTCGTTTTTATCGACTTTGGCCGGAGTTTATCTTCCCGGTAAATACTCTCTTATACAGAGTACGGAGATCAAGTTTGCCGAACCCGTGTATATCGGTGACAGGCTAAACATAAAGGGAGAGGTGACCGAGAAAAATGACACCTATAAGCTGATATTTCTTAAGGTCACGATAAGAAACGGAAGCGGCAAAAAGGTGTGCAGGGGCAAGATGCAGATCCAGGTGGCGGAAGACTGAGAAGTGCTGCACAGGATAAGGAGAGGGTTTTATGACAAGGGAGAAATTATTTGAGGAGATCACCGAGATATTCAGGGATGTATTTGACGATGACAGTCTCGTGATCGTGGATGAGACAAATGCCGATGATATAGAAGACTGGGATTCGCTGGAGCATATCAATCTGGTCGTTGCCATGGAAAAGCGGTTTAATATGAAATTTAACATAAAGGAAGTCGGAGAGCTTAAGAATGTCGGAGAGATGGCGGATCTGATCTTAAGCAAGATGGCATGATGTCAGGGTCAAAAGCACTTCGTGCCGTTTTTGGATACAACATATAGCAATTTCGTGCAAGCACGATTGCTATATGTTGCATCCAAAAGGTGCTAAAGCACCTTTTGACTTTGACATCATGGCATAAGAACGTTTCAAGGGGGAAGGTACATTATGGATGAATTAAAGGAAAAGATCAAAAAGCTGCAGGAGATCATTGACGGCACGGATAACATCGTGTTCTTCGGGGGCGCTGGAGTATCTACGGAAAGCGGGATACCGGATTTTCGGAGTCAGGACGGACTTTACAACCAGCACTATAAGTTTCCGCCCGAAACCATTTTGAGTCATGGCTTTTTTATGACTCAGACCGAAGAATTCTACAGGTTCTACAGGGATAAGATACTGGTGGACGGCGCTGAACCCAATGCGGCACATAAAAAGCTTGCTGAGCTTGAAGAAAAGGGGAAGCTGAAGGCCGTGGTAACACAGAACATAGACGGTCTGCATCAGGCAGCCGGAAGCCGGACAGTATACGAACTCCACGGGTCGGTACTCAGGAATCACTGTATGAAATGCAGAAAATCTTTTGATCTTGAATATATGAAGGCTGTTAAGGACGGTGTGCCGAAGTGCGACGAGTGCGGCGGGACGATCAAGCCGGATGTGGTACTTTATGAGGAAGGCCTTGACGATGCGACGGTTCAGGGTGCGGTGGAGACAATAGCAGCGGCCGACACACTTATCATAGGAGGCACCAGTCTTGTGGTATACCCGGCGGCAGGTCTTATAAATTATTACCGCGGTCACAAGCTTGTGCTTATAAATAAGGGGTCCACGGGAGTGGATTCCAGAGCGGATCTTGTCATAAACGGACCAATCGGGGAAGTTTTTTCGCAGATACGTGTGGACTGATAGACGCTTTTGACGCTGTTATCATTTTATTGAAAAACCTCATCTATATGTGGTATACTTTTAAATTGTTATGAAAACTATCGAGCTGATGGGTATGGAAATGAACGACCTGACTGTCAGGGAGTGCCTGCATATGGCGGGAGAGGCCTTAAAGTCGGGGGGACTGGGTGTCATATATTTCCTGTCCAGAGATGTATTGCTTGCCTCCGGAGATTCCGAAGAGATCAGGCAGTGTATAAAGGATGCCGACATAACCCTGCCGGATACAAAAGACATATTGCATGCTGCGGGATTAAACAATAAATCGCGCGAAAGAGAAATCGACAGAAATCTTTTTCTGAAAGGATTTTTGAGGATTTTAAGCCGCGAAAAAAAGAAGATATATATTGTTGCGGACAGTCGGGAAAAAGCGGATACCCTGAAGGCGGGACTCAACACTATTCAAAGGGATTTGGATTATACGGGTGAATATATACTTGAAGGGCCGGAGGATGCCGAAAATGCCGTGAACGAGATAAACGGCGTGGTTCCGGATGTGATACTCAGCATCATAAAAAGCCCCGAGCATGAAGAGTTTATAAACGCCCAGCGCATGAAGATAAATGCCAGACTTCTTATGGCCATGACGCCTGCGATGCTTAAAGTGAAGGAAGACGGCACCATAGACAACAAAGGTCTGTTAGACAGGCTTCGTGCGGGCTTTTTTAACAAGGTCGCTCAAAAATATAAAAAGTAATATAATGGGAGTCACAGGACGCCTAAAGATGCGTCCTGTAAATATTAACAGGAGAAACAGTTTAAGTCATGATCATTTTAGAGGATGTCAGCAAGACATACTCCACAGGGGCGCCGGCACTTAATAATGTGAGTATACACATCGAACCCGGAGAGTTTGTATTTATAGTCGGTGACAGCGGCTCGGGAAAATCCACGATGATAAAGCTCTTGTTAAAGGAGCTTACACCGACATCAGGCAGGATTATAGTCAACAATACCGATCTCGGAAAACTCAGACACAGACAGATTCCCAGATACAGAAGGAATATAGGGGTAGTCTTTCAGGATTTCAGACTCTTAAAGGACAGGAATGTTTATGAAAATGTGGCGTTTGCCCAGAGAGTCATATCCGTACCGAACAGACAGATAAGGAAGAATGTACCGGCGGTACTTTCGCTTGTAAGCCTTGCGGAAAAATACAAGTCGAAGCCAAGGGAGCTTTCGGGCGGTGAGCAGCAGAGAGTTGCCGTGGCACGTGCGATCGTAAACAAGCCCCCCATACTGCTTGCGGACGAGCCCACGGGTAATCTTGACCCCAGAACCTCATGGGAGATCATGAAGCTTTTAGAGCAGATAAACAGGGATGGAACGACCGTGCTGGTGGTTACTCATAACAGGGAGATCGTAAACGCCATGCGTAAAAGAGTTATCACGATGAAAAAAGGAGTGATCCTTAGTGACCGTATGAAGGGCGGTTATATAGACGAGGTCTGATATATATGGGATATGTTTTAAAGCAGGGTTTTAAGAATATATGGAGAAATAAGATATTCTCGCTTGCGACGATAGCTACGATCGCAGCCTGTGTCTTTTTGTTCGGTGTATTTTACTCTGTGGTCGTGAATTTTCAGAACATAGTAAAGCAGGCACAGTCGGGCGTGGCAGTTACGGTCTTTTTCGAAGAAGGGCTGGATGATATGCGCATACAGGAGATCGGTCAGGAGATCTCCGTAAGAGCCGAGGTTTCCCGCATAGTGTATGTGTCCGCCCAAGAGGCATGGGATTCGTTTAAGGATGATTATCTGGGTGAGTATGTGGACACCTTTGGGGACGACAATCCTCTGGCGGATTGTGCAAATTATGAGATCTACTTAAATGATGTGTCCATGCAGGACAGTCTGGTAAATTATCTTTCCACGATAAACGGGATACGGGAGGTGCATAAATCGGCAAATGTGGCGGATGCCCTTTCCTCGGCAAATTCGCTTATCGCCTATGTGTCACTCGGTATCGTGGCAATACTTCTTGCAGTCTCCATTTTCCTTATCAGCAATACCGTTGCGATAGGCATTACGGTACGCAGGGAGGAGATAGCCATAATGAAGCTTATAGGGGCAAAGGATTTTGTGGTCAGATCGCCTTTTCTCCTTGAGGGCATACTTTTGGGGATCATAGGCTCGGCGATCCCGCTTGTGGCGGTATATGTGATCTATGATAATCTGGTAAATTATCTTATATCAAAATATTCCGTATTAAACTCAATTCTGATATTTTTACCTGTAGAAGAAATATTCTATACCCTTGTGCCTATTTCACTCATTATGGGTGTGGGAATAGGATTTTTAGGCAGTCTGTTTACTGTCAGAAGACATTTGAGGGTGTAAAAAGGCGTAAAAAGATGGAAGAAAAAAGAAATAACAGCAAAGGACAGTTTGCGGCCGGTCTTTTTGCCGGCATGGCAATAGTTATCGCGCTTTCGATCGTAGTTGTAAATGTCGCGGGTTTTTTGGGAAGAACATTTAATACCGGGGGCGTTATCGGCACGGGATCAAAGAAGTCGGCAGCGGATCAGGCACGGATATTAAGCAAGATACGCAGTATAGAGGCTCTTATAGATAAATACTATATAGAGGATATAGACAGCGACATGGAAGCCGAAGGTATCTATTACGGCATAGTCGATTCTCTGGGTGATGAATATTCCACATATTATACAGCCAGTGAGATGCAAAGGACTCTTGAAGATAATGCCGGTAAGTACGGCGGTATAGGCTGTTATATCGCTTATGATACAGATAAGGAATACAGCTATGTAGCCGGTATAATTCCGGGATATTCCGCAGAGCAGGCGGGTCTTATGAGCGGGGATATTTTTTATAAGGTTGACGGTGAGAGCGTTATGGGAGAGAGCAGCGAAACGGTTTCAAATCTCGTGCGCGGACAGGAAGGTACGACCGTCAATATAACGATAATCAGAGACGGAGAGGAAAAGGATTTCACACTGATCCGCAGACAGGTGGAGATCAAGTCGGTTTCGGGCAATATCGCCGATGAAAAGGCAAAGATCGGCTACATACAGATATCCTCGTTTGATATAGCAACGGAAGAGCAGTTTTACGATGCAATGGATGAGCTTGAAGGCAGCGGGATAGAGGGACTTATCATCGATCTTAGGGATAATCCCGGAGGAGATGTGGATGTGGCGACTGCCATGGCATCAAGGATACTCCCCAAGGGACTTATCATGTATACCGAGGATAAGAACGGAAAGAGGGATGAATATAATGCCGACGGAAAGAATGTATTTGAAAAGCCTCTTGTGATCATTACCAACGGTAATTCCGCCAGCGCTTCGGAAATATTCGCCGGAGCCGTAAAGACAAGGGGAAGAGGCATCATAGTCGGTGAAAAGACCTACGGCAAGGGAGTTGTTCAGGTTGTGGTCCCGATGACGGACGGTTCGGCCGTGAAGCTTACCACCGCAAAATACTATCTGCCGGACGGCACCTGTATACACGGTGAAGGTATAGAGCCTGATGTGGAGATTGAGCTGGATTTGGACGAATACCTTGAAACCGGAAAGGATAACCAGAAGGAAAAAGCGATTGAGGTATTAAAAGAACAGATGAAATAAAAATAAAGACAGTTTTGCCTTAAATAGTCTTAACGCGGGCAAAACTGTTTTTATTTTTCCGTTTTTATAAAGGCTCTTTTGATAAAGATCGAAAAGATCCTCGCAAGCAATGCATTTCCGATAAAAAGCCCCAGACTGAAAAGCAGCACCAGAATACTTCCGTTATGAAAGGAAAGATCCGCCAATAACCCGAGTATCACCACTATTGAGATCGTAAGAGGGATATTGCCTATACTCATTAAAACGGAATTTTTTATGATCTGTTTTATGCTCTGCTCATAGCGGGCGATCATCGGAAAAGCGTATATAAATACCGAAACCACCGCAAAGATGCATAACCAGACCGGTATCTGCAAAGGCCGGTATTTTAACGGCAGCTTCATAAAGATAACATACAGGTCGGCTGCAAAAAATATGCCCGAAAATAATACTATCAGCCATATCACCAGACCTTGTCTGAAATTTTGCATAAAAAACCTTTTATATTTCTTAAGGATATCTCCGAAATCACCGTCGGCCATTTTCAAGGTGACGCCGTAAAGGGCGCATAAGGACGGTCCTATCGTAAATACGGGGATGCATGTTATCACAAAGCATATATTTAATAATATCAGATCGAATATCCTTGAAAGCAGGACTGTAACCGGATTATCCGGGTCAAATAGTTTTCCCATAGTCAAATTGTATAATAAAACCTCTGTTTTTGTAAATGCTTTGGTCATATTGGCAAGAAATGAAAAATGAAAAGCAATTTTTGTAAAAAATAGACCTCTTGTCAATGTTATAAATAATTGACAGCAAAAGTGTATCATTATACTTAAGCGGTCAAAAAACAAAAATAATGTGTAAAAAGCACAGAATGGAGGAAACTATGAAAAGAAAGATTTTAGCTACTATCCTGTCATGTTCAATGGTTGCAGCACTTCTTGCGGGCTGCGGCGGTACGGCTGCTGCACCGGCGGAGGCTCCGGCGGCTGCTGAGGAAGCGGGAGAGACGGCAGATGCCGGCGAAGCAGAGGCAGCCGATACGGCAGATGCATCGGCAGACGCATCGGCAAGCGGCGGAAAAGGTGTAATCAATCTGTGGGCATTTACGGACGAGGTTCCGGGAATGGTAGATAAGTATATCGAGGAGCATCCCGATTTCGGATACACAGTAAATCCTACGATCATTGCTACGACAGACGGTGCTTATCAGCCGGCACTTGACTCGGCACTTCAGGCAGGCGGAGCTGAGCAGCCTGATATGTATTGTGCAGAGGCAGCTTTCGTTCTTAAGTATACAAAGGGTGATATGCAGGATTATGCAATGCCCTACAAGGATCTCGGAATTGATGTTGATGCAAAGCTTAAGGAAGCAAACATCGCTCAGTATTCCGTAGATATAGGTACAAACACCAACGGTGATGTTGATGCGTTAGGCTATCAGGCAACCGGAGGAGCTTTCATCTATCGTCGTTCTATCGCCAAGGATGCTTTCGGAACAGATGATCCGGCAGAGATCTCAAAGATCATCGGCGGCGGAAGCGGATCTTGGGACAAGTTCTGGGAAGCAGCAGCAACATTAAAGGATAAGGGCTATCCCATCGTTTCAGGTGACGGCGATATCTGGCATGCAGTAGAGAACAGCTCCGATAAGGGCTGGCTTACGGATGACGGAAAGCTCCAGATAGATCCCAAGAGAGAGGCATTCCTTGATTATTCAAAAGATCTTACGGATAACGGCTGGTCAAACATTACTCAGGACTGGCAGGATGCATGGTTTGCAGATATGAGCGGCGAGAGCGACAAGAACGCATTCGGATTCTTCGGACCGGCATGGCTCATCAACTATACGATCGCAGCTAACTGCGGCGGCGAGAAGGCAGGCGAAGGCACATACGGAGACTGGGCTATCTGCGATTCACCTATCGGATTCTTCTGGGGCGGCACATGGCTCCTTGCAAACAAGAACATGGATGCTGACAAGGTAGCAGCTGTAAAGGATATCATCGAGTGGATCACTCTTGATTCTTCAGAAGACGGACTTCAGTACAAGTGGGCAAACGGAACTCTTAACGGAGAAGGCGGCACAAAGGATTCCGTAGCATCCGGAACGGTTATGGATAAGTCTGACGGATCTCTTGAGTTCCTCGGCGGACAGAACATGTTTGATTACTTCGTTCCCGCAAACAGCTACGCAAACGGCAAGAACCTTACACAGTATGATGAGTCCATCAACCAGATCTGGAGAGATCAGGTTCGTGCTTACGCAGCAGGCGAGAAAGACAGAGATGCAGCTATAGCTGACTTCAAGCAGACCGTATCGGATACACTTGGTATCGATCCTGCAGAATAATAACCGTAAAAAGTTATAGTAGGAAATTTTCGTAAACCGGGCGGGTAACACCGCCCGGCTGATACAACCAATATCAGGGGGAACTTATGAAGAAAAAAAGCAGCTTCAGCTACGCAAGGTACGGATATCTGTTCAGCTTACCGTTTCTGATCGCGTTCCTAATCTTTTCACTTTATCCGACACTTTATACTGCAACTATCGGTTTTACAGACCTTAAGGGAATAGGAAAGACAACATGGACCTTCCTTAAGGATGACCCGTTTGCTAATTTCAAATGGGTACTGACAAGCCCTACATTTAAGACCGCGTTTGAAAATACGGTAAAGATGTGGGTATGTAATTTCGTTCCGCAGATCGCGCTTGCACTGCTTTTGGCGGCATGGTTTACGGACAGGCGTTTTAAGATACCCGGTGAAGGTGTATTCAAGGTGCTTTTCTACATGCCGAACATCATCACCGCGGCGACCATCGCTATCCTGTTTAACGCACTTTTCGGATACCCGATGGGACCCGTTAACGATCTTATGGTTCGTTTCGGACTTCTTTCCGAACCGTATAATTTCCTTGTAAAGAAGGATATTGCCCAGAACATCATAATATTCATCCAGACATGGATGTGGTACGGCTATACGATGGTAATCCTGATTTCGGGAATTTTGGGCATAAGCCCCGAGATATTCGAGGCAGCGGAGGTTGACGGTGCAAACGGCTGGCAGACCTTTTGGCTGGTCACACTCCCGAATATAAAGACGATACTTCTGTTTACGCTGGTTACAAGCCTTATAGGCGGACTCAATATGTTCGATATTCCGAAGCTGTTCCTGCTTGGCGGACCGGACAACGCTACCATGACGGTAGGTGTGTTCATCTATAATCTGGCTTTCAGCGGAGGCTATATATATAACAGGGCTGCGGCTGCAAGTATGATAATGTTCGTGCTTATAGTTGTGCTCTCGGCATTCCTGTTCTATCTGCTGCGCGACCGTGATGAAGCAAAGCTCAGAAAGATCGTGAGACAGCAGGAGAAGGAATACAGGAAAAAATTGAAGGAGGCGGCAGCGAAATGAAAAAGAATCAGGCAATAAAAAAGACTCTTATTTTTATCTTATGCTTAATCCTTGCGGTTATAAGCCTTATGCCGTTTGTGATAATGATAGTGAATTCGACGAGATCCACGGCACAGATACAGCAGCACGCGGTTTCTTTGATACCGTCGGTATATCTTGCAAACAACCTTAAGATACTTGTCGGAAAGAGCTTCAATCCTGCGGTTGGCTTTATGAATTCGATAATGGTATCGGTGGGTGTAACGGCGCTTGCTACTTATTTCTCGACTCTTACGGCATATTCGCTCGTGGTTTATGAATGGAAGGCAAGAAATGCTTTCTTCAGCTTTATAATGGCTATTATGATGATACCGGCACAGATCACCATGATAGGTTTTTATCAGATGGTGTATAAGATACATATGACAAACCACCTGTCGATGCTGATATTGCCCGCTATCGCTTCACCGTCAATGGTATTCTTTATGAGGCAGTATATGAAGCCGGCTCTTTCACTGGAGATAGTGCAGTCTGCCAGGATTGACGGTGCAAAGGAATTCTATATATTTAACAGGATAGCATTGCCGATAATGAAGCCGGCTATCGCAACACAGGCGATCTTCACCTTTGTTTCAAGCTGGAACAATCTGTTTACGCCGTTGGTACTGCTGACGGATCAGAAGAAATACACACTGCCCATAATGATTTCCCTGTTAAGAGGCGATATCTATAAAACGGAGTACGGCGCTGTTTATATGGGTCTGACCCTTACTGCGCTGCCCCTTATAGTAGTGTATCTGATGCTTTCAAAGTACATCATCGCCGGCGTGGCGCTGGGAAGTGTAAAAGGTTAATAAATTTGCCCGGCTGCGGGAAGAGGCACGAGCTGTGTACTCTTTCCGTGGCGGTCAAGCTTTTCCTTACGGCTTCTGTACTGAGAGGGAGAGATCCCGGTCAGATTCTTAAAGCTTCTTGAAAACGATGTCAGGTTATTAAAGCCCGTGCGTATGGCAATGTTGGTGACGCTTTCATCGGTCAGGAGCATTCTCTGGGCGGCTTGGATCCTCTTATGTGACAGATGGTCGTAGTAGGTCATACCCGTGTAATCCTTGAAAAGACGCAGAAAATGATACTTGGAAAAACCGGTATAGGAGGCTGCCCAGTCAAGGGAAAGCTCCTCACCGTAGTGTGAATCGATATACTTAAGGAGACTTGCAAATTTTTCATAATAGACCTGACTGCGTTCTTCCTCGGTGGTATCCTTTCCGCGATTGAAATTATGCTTGCCGATCTCGGCATACATCTGAAGCAGCTCCGAATATATCAAAAGCTCCCACATACTCTGGGCTTTGAAATATATGTCGATGATGTTATTCAGGTGTAAAAGGATCTTTTTGTAAAGACGCGGATAGGTCTGTTCCGTCAGATACAGCGGATGCATCACGGAGAGCTCTATCACGCTGAAATCTATAAAGCTGTACATTACCGAAAGATCCACCAGAAAAACGAAACGGGTTCCGGCTCCGCCATGTATGCGGTGGAGCATATTCGGGGGTATGAAAAGGATGTCACCGGAATTTAAGTTAAAGGTCTCATTTCCCACCGTAACCGGATACAGATTTTCCATGCAGAGGATTATCTCGGCAGCATTATGGTGATGCAGCTCATAGCCGTCCTCCTGAATGTTGTACCAGATGCGTAAATGAGACTGCGGTACAAAGTCCACTATTTCCGCATCGCCGTTCATTGTCCTGCCGATGAAATCACGGATCGGCTGTTTATATTTTGTATGAGTAACGGATTTTTCGATCTTCATATATTACCTCACGATTTTGAGTAAAAAAATTATGCTGTTTTTGACACATTTTGACGCATTATCAATTATAATATAAAATTTAAAAGATTGTAAATACGCCGTATTGCAACGGTCTTAAGGCAGTGCTGCAATTAAGCGCGGATATAGTGCGCATATTGCAGCCCTAAAAGGTGAGAAAGGCAGGTAAAAATATGTATTATGCAGGAATCGATCTTGGTACCTCGTCGGTAAAGCTTTTGCTTATGGATTCGGAGGGAAATGTCTGTAGGACAGCTTCAAGGGAATATCCGTTAAGCTTTCCCAAGGACGGCTGGTCTGAGCAGGACCCCTATGACTGGTACGAAAAAAGTGTTGACGGATTAAAGGAGCTGTTAAGCGGAATATCCGCCGATGAGGTTAAAGGGATAGGTGTCGGCGGGCAGATGCACGGACTGGTCATTCTTGATGAAAACGACGATGTGATCCGTCCCGCGATCCTTTGGAATGACGGACGTACCACCAAGGAATGTGAATATTTAAATAATACTATAGGACAGGATAAGATATCATCCTATACCGCAAATATAGCTTTTGCGGGATTCACAGCACCGAAGATACTGTGGCTCAAGGAAAACGAGCCGGAGAACTTTAAGAAGATAAAGAAGATAATGCTTCCGAAGGACTATCTTGTATATCGTCTGACGGGTGTGCATGCCACAGACGTGTCCGACGCATCGGGAATGCTGCTGCTTGATGTAAAGAACCGGAAATGGTCCTCAAAGATGTGCGGTCTCTGCGATATTTCTGAGAATATGCTTCCGAAGCTCTTTGAAAGCTACGAGGGTGTGGGAACACTTACCGGTAAAGCAGCCGAAGAGCTCGGGCTAAGCACAAAGGTGGTCGTTGCGGCAGGCGCGGGTGACAATGCGGCTGCGGCAGTAGGTACGGGTACCATAGGAGACGGAAGCTGCAATATCTCGCTCGGAACCTCGGGGACACTCTTTATTTCCCAAAAGGAATTCCATGTTGACCCGTATAACAGCCTGCATTCGTTCTGTGATGCAAACGGCCAGTATCATCTGATGGGATGCATGCTTTCGGCTGCTTCCTGCAATAAATGGTGGATGGACGATATAATCGGCTCAAAGGATTATGCCGGAGAGCAGGAGGGTATAGAAAAGCTCGGTGAGAACAGGGTATTTTTCCTGCCCTACCTTATGGGAGAAAGGTCACCTATCAATGATCCCTTAGCGAGAGCCATGTTCATCGGTATGTCAATGAACACATCCAGACAGGATATGACACAGGCTGTACTTGAGGGTGTGGCATTTGCAATGAGGGATTCCTTTGAGATTGCAAAAAGTCTGGGACTTGATATAAAGAGAAGCAAGGTTGTAGGAGGCGGAGCAAAGAGCCCTCTCTGGAGAAGGATCATGGCAAATGTTCTGGGTATACCGCTTGATCTTTTAAAGACAGAGGAGGGACCGTCACTGGGAGGAGCCATGCTTTCAGCCGTGGCCTGCGGGGATTTCCCCAATGTGGAAGCGATCGCTAAGAAGGTGGTAAAGATAACAAAGACAGAGGAGCCCGATAAGGAGCTCACCGCAAAATATGAAGAAAGGTATCAGAGCTTTAAGAAGCTCTATCCTTCGGTTAAAGAATTGTTCAGATAAAGGAGGGAGTATAATGATTTACTATGTATCGGCAAAGGTGTTCAGGAGCGGAGACGGGACAAAGGAGCACCCTTTTAAGAGTATATCGGAGGCAGCAGGGCTTGCAAAACCGGGGGATGAGGTCTGCGTAATGCCGGGAGTATACAGGGAATATGTTGACCCTGTAAATGCCGGACTACCCGATAAAAGGATCGTTTACCGCTCCGAAAAGCCTCTTGAAGCAGTCATAACGGGAGCCGAGGTTGTAAAGAACTGGAAAAAGCATGAAGGAGATACATGGGTATCAAGGATAGGAAACGGGATTTTCGGAGAGTATAATCCTTATACCGTGGCTGTTTCGGGAGACTGGTATTTTGCACCTGTGCCGGTACATACAGGGGAGGTTTATTTAAACGGGAAGGCCATGTATGAGGTGATGGACTTAAAAGATGTGCTTGACCCGAAGCCTTATAAGCAGTCATGGGAAAGTGACGAGGTGACCGTGCTCAAATGGTATACGGCACAGGACGGAGAGGATACGCTTATATATGCCAATTTCGGAGGTAAAGATCCGAATGAGGAGTGCGTTGAGATAAATGTACGCCGCAACTGCTTCTATCCTTCAAAAGAGGGTGTCGGCTATATCACACTTTCCGGCTTTACGATAAAGCAGGCAGCTACACAGTGGGCACCTCCGACGGCATATCAGGACGGAATGGTCGGACCGCACTGGTCAAAGGGATGGATAATAGAGGACTGCGAGATCAGCGACTCCCGCTGCTCAGGTATATCGCTGGGAAAATATCTGCAGCCTGAAAACAACAATAAATGGACTATTTACGGGTTAAAGGACGGTACGCAGACCGAAAGAGACAATATAATGCAGGCTCAGGCTGAGGGCTGGTCAAAGGAAACGATCGGTTCCCATATCATAAGACGCTGCAATATACATGACTGCGGACAGACAGGTATAGTCGGGCATCTCGGAGGAGTATTCTCCATTATAGAGGATAACCACATACATCATATAAACAACAAGCAGGATCTGGCAGGCGCAGAGATCGGCGGTATCAAGATGCATGCGGCTATCGATGTGATATACAGGAGAAATCATATCCATCACTGCACAAGAGGGCTGTGGCTTGACTGGCAGGCACAGGGCACCCGTGTGACCCAGAATCTGTTCCATGATAATACTCCGCCCGCGGGCACCGACATTACCCCTCTTCTGGGTCTTGGAGAGGATATCTTTATCGAGGTTTCCCACGGACCGACGCTTATAGACAATAATCTGCTCTTATCACCCTGTTCATGCCGTATAAGCACACAGGGAATGGCATTTGTCCACAATCTTATCGCAGGGTCATTTACATGGGTCGGATACGGAGTGGAAAACGGCGGGGCATACCTGCCCACACCCAGATATACGCCTTACCATCTGCCTCACCGTACGGAGGTTGCCGGCTTTATGACGATCCTTCACGGAGATATGAGATTCTATAACAATATCTTCGTTCAGCAGGAGGTATCGGAAGAGTATGTGGCACATGCAAAAAAGACAAAAGAGGTGGACCAGTATAATTTTGTCTGCGGTACATCGGTTTATGACGATTACCCGACCGGAAAGGAATATTTTGCAAAATTCGGTGCATGGACGATAGATGATGAGGGCTCAAAGGATAAATATTACGAAAAGCTGCCGGTGGACGGAGCCGGAAATCTCTATTTTAACGGCGCAAAGCCCAATTCACACGAAAAGGATGCCTATGTCGATGACAGTCATAAGATAGAGCTTACCTATACGGAAGAAAACGGAAAGCCGGTATTAAAGACAAATCTTTATGACTATCTGCCGGAATGTACAACCGGAACGATATCATCAAGCGTATTGAAGGAAGCCTTTGAATCGGAGCAGAGATTTGAAAATCCCGACGGTACGGAGATAATCTTTAATGAGGACTATTTCGGAAATCACAGGGCAGTCAATCCGCTCTACGGACCTTTTGAGAGCAGGGAAGCGGCGGCAGAAAAGCTGTTCTAGAAAAGCATAATTTTTTTACTTGTGAAAAACAACCCGCGGTCTTAAAATAGCAGTTATGAAAGATATACTGTTAAAGATCGCGGGTTTTGTCATCATTTTTACGGTGGCGGTTTTTATCATAAGCACACTGACAAACAGGGGCAGCACCGATATGACGGTTGAAATGGAAGGTGCTTCGCTTCCTGTTGTAAGTATTGCCATGAAAAGCGGAAATATAAATAAGCTTCACGGCTACACATCCGATGTGGATCTCAGTCGGGTAAGAAGCTGTTTTGTGCCTTTGCCGGAGGGCAGAAGGCTTTCTTTTCATGTCAGAAAATACGGGGCGGCAATAAGCAATCTGTATTATGAGGTAAGGAGTCTCGACGGCACCAGACTGGTGGAAAGGACGGATATAATGTCCTACACCGAAAAGGATGACAGCATAGATGCCGATATTACCATAAAGGATCTGATAGAGGAAGGGGCGGAGTATTATCTTTGTATCTGTCTAAAGGATGTGAAGGAGAGGGAGGTAAAATATTACACCCGCATAATGTACGCCCCGACGTATACTCCGGATGAAATGACCCGGTTTGTCAGGGATTTTACCACGGCTCTTTTTAATAAAGACAGTGCCCGCGCTGTTATTGAATATCTTGAAAGTGACTCCACCGGAGACAATACAAATTACGCATATGTGAACATTCATTCAAGCTTTGATCAGGTTACATGGGGCGAGCTGCATCCCGAGCTTATAAGCGATCTTGACACCACGATCTTTGAGATGGACGAAAACGGCGGCTCTTTCGTCAATTCGTACAGGGTTGAGGCCGGTACATCCCAGGGGCGGCACGAATATGAGATCGAGGAATATTACAGGCTCAGGTATACGGAAGAGAGGATATACCTGCTTGAATATGAGCGTACAATGAAAGAGGTGTTTGTACCGGATAAGGATCATTTTGCCAATGATAAGATAATGCTGGGCATCACGAGTCCGGATGTTCAGATGATGGAAAATAACGACGGAGACAGTGTTGCATTTGTGCAGAACGGATCACTTTACTGCTTCAGAAATTCAAGCTGCAGGATCGTCAGGATATATTCCTTCGTCGATGATGAAAATGATGATGAGCGGACGAGATTTAACGAGCACGAGATAAAGCTGCTCTCCGTCGATGAGGGCGGTAATATCCGGTTTCTGATCTACGGCTATATGAACAGGGGCAGGCATGAGGGTGAGGTATGCGCGCTGGTATACTATTATGACAGTTCGCTTAATACCATCGAGGAGGAGATATATATACCCTATCCGGGGTCCTTTGCGTATTTAAAGAGCAATCTGGACCTCATATCATATGCGGATAATTCCAACAATTTCTATATGTATCTGGACGGAAGCATTTACAGAGTCAGGCTTGCATCGGCAAGGGTCGATACGGTTTATACAAATATTTCCGAGGATGATTTTGTGGTTTCCGAAAGCGGGGCTACGGTAGCATGGGCCGATGTCAGGGAGGGAGTCGGTCTGGATACGATATATGCCGGAACACAGCAGGGAAATGAGATAACACTGCTTAATCTTTCAAACGGTGTCAGCCGTAAGATCGGCGGGGCTTCTGACAGGATAACCATACCGGTAGGCTTTATCGGGGAGGATTTTATATACGGAGAATCCGATCCGATGGGGATAATAAAGACTGCCGGCGGAACCACAAGTCTTGTCATGAAAGCGCTTTATATTGAAAACGCGGCAGGGGATGTCCTGAAAACATACGATATGGACGGGATATATATATCCGATGTGGCCATAGATGACAGGACGATAAATCTGTCAAGGATAATCATTGACCGTGAAACCGGAACCTTTACACCCACGGACGATGACCAGATCATGGGGAGCGGGGACGGAAGCCGGAAAAACAGTATGATAGTGCTGGTTTCTACAGAGGATCTTGAAACCATAGTCGAGATACAGGTGATACAGAATATAAGGATCGGATCGCTTCAGCTTCTGACTCCGCGTGAGGTTCTTTTTGAGGGCGGAAGAGAGGTAACGGCAGGAGGAGAATTTAACGATGCCGGCAGCTGCTATGTATTTTCAAAGGGCAGGATATACGGGATATACTCGTCCGAGGCGGAAGCCGTGGAAAAGGCGGATGAGGTATCCGGCGTAGTGGTCTACGGAAAGGGAAAATATCTGTGGAAAAAGGCTGTCAGAAAAAGCGAGTACCTGATAAAAGACATAACTGCCGAGGGACTTACCGGAAACGATATGGCAGACTGTATAAATGCGGTATTTAAGTTTGAAGATAAGGAAGCCGATACAGCCGGCATGCTGGCTTTTGGCGAAACGCCGATAAATGTGATGAAAAAGGGACTTACAGATAAAAAGGTCCTGACTCTTGAAGGCTGCAGTCTGGATGAAGTCCTTTATTATGTATCCTTGGGGTATCCGGTGCTGGCACCGGCCTATGACGGAGATACCCTGCTTATAACAGGGTACGATACACAAAACACCGTCGTTTTGGACCCCGCACAGGGCAGTGTCCATAAGATCGGTATAAATGACAGCCGGGAACTGTTTGCCTCAAGGGGAAATGTGTTTATAAGCTATATCGATGAGGAATAAGCCCTTATTCCGGTTTAAGGATATCCCCGTTCTTGTATCTTTCCACAAAGGACTGAATCCTGTTTATGGGATTTAAGAGATCGCTTATGGATGAATCGTGATTTAAGGTGTCTATTATATATGCCATATATTTGCTCATATCACAGGATATGTACCATTTGCGCTGTAAAAGCTCCGGCATCTGGTATATGAGATTAGTCGTAAGGACACCGTTTATCAGACCGCTTTCATAGGCTTTATCAAAATGCTTTAAGCCCTTGGTGAAAAGACCGAAGGTAGCCGCGATATAAATACGGCGGGCTTT
The DNA here is from genome assembly GCA_017633935.1 of Lachnospiraceae bacterium. Lineage (GTDB taxonomy): Bacteria > Bacillota > Clostridia > Lachnospirales > Lachnospiraceae > NK4A144. The sequence continues at coordinate 17,792 of JAGBOJ010000020.1, forward strand.
CCTTTGCTTTAAGGCATTTGCCACCTCGAGAACCCCTTCGCCGGATGAGATCATATCATCAATGACGATGATATCCATTCCCTCCACGGACGATCCCAGAAATTCATGGGCAACCACAGGATTCCTGCCGTTTTCAAATCTGGTGTAATCCCTTCTCTTATAGAACATACCCATATCGAGCCCCAAAACGTTTGCAAGATATATGGCCCTGCTCATACCGCCTTCATCCGGGCTTACCACCATCATATGATTTGAATCTATGGTAAGATCGTGTACATTTTCCAAAAGACCCTTTATAAACTGGTAAGAGGCCTGAATGGTCTCAAAACCGCTCAAGGGGATCGAGTTCTGCACTCTCGCGTCGTGAGCGTCAAAGGTAATTATGTTTTCAACGCCCATTTTAACAAGCTCCTGAAGAGCAAGAGCACAGTCTAAGGACTCTCTGGTCTCTCTTTTGTGCTGTCTGCTTTCATACAGGAAAGGCATAATAACGGTAATGCGTCTTGCTTTTCCTCCGACAGCGGCAATTATCCTTTTTAAATTCTGGAAGTGATCATCGGGAGACATATGATTCTCTTCTCCGGAGATCGTATATGTGACACTGTAATTACATACATCAACTATCAGATAAAGATCCATACCTCTGACGGATTCCATTATCATTCCCTTTGATTCGCCCGTTCCGAAGCGGGGAAGCTTGGCATCCACAAGATAGCTGTCTCTGTGATAGCCCATAAATACAAGAGAGTCTTTCTGTTCGTTTTCACGCTCCGTGCGCCACCTGACGAGATACTCGTCTATCTTTTCGCAAAGAGAGCGTGTACCGTCGAGAGGGATCACGCCTAAAGAGCCTATAGGTACGGTTTCAAGTTTTCTTTTGTCATGGGTTGACATTATGCCTGCCTCCGTTTCATCAGCCGGATATCGTTTCCGTTGAATTTTATGAGTTCATATCCTCCAAGTATCCTTGAAAACGACCTTTCGGTATAAGTATCCTTAAGCTGCTCCAAAGAAAGATTGCTGGATATTATGGTTGACTTGTGCGAATTGTCCCTTTCGTTCAGTATCTGAAAAAGCTCTGAGGAGGTAACCGTAGCGGAATTGAGGACCTCTGTACCCAGATCATCAATGATCAAAAGGGGACAGTTAAAAAGGCTCATATATGCCTCGTCATCATATTCCGACCCTATACGCCTGAAAACATGGTCGTTTATCAGCTCAAAAAGCCTTAAGGCCGTCAGGTAAATGACGGTATAACCCTTATCTATAAGGTCACGCGCGATACAGTTTGATAAAAAGGTTTTACCGCTCCCTACATTTCCATAGAATAGCATATTGGTATAGGTATTGGCAAACGTATCGGTGAAATTTCTGGCAAGCTTGTAGATATTTTCCATTTCATCGCGGGTATCACCCGAAAAATATTCCAGGGAAAAGGTATCGAAGTTTTCATCGTTTAATTTCGGATATATATCGGATTGCCTGTAGGAAGCATCTATAAGCCTCTGCTTTAGGCAGTGGCATTTGGAAGAACCTATATATCCCGTATCCTTGCAGTCCGGGCAGGTATACTTCAGCTTTGTATAATCCCTCGGGAATCCCGCCTGTATAAGAAGCTCCTCTTTTCTTACGGAAAGCTCAGATATTTTCTTTGATGCCTCGTGAATTACAAAAGAATCCCCCTCTACGGATAAAATGGCGGCTTCCGTGGAAATATCGGCTATTTTATCATCAATAGCCTTGTAATCGGGGAGCTTTGCGTATATTTCACGCAATCTGGAATCCTTTTCCTTTTCGTGTTCCCTTCTGCGGATCTCGTATTCCTTTATGATCTCACGGAATATACTGCCGTTATAGCTCATTAAAGTTTACCTGCCTTTGCCATTGACTTGGTGGTAAGCTCCCTTTCAAGAGCATCCATATCGTAATCGCGCTCGGAAAAATTCTTGAAACGGTTTGTCTGAACCTTCTGGGGAGCGCTTTTATATGCCGGATAAGCCGCTTTGGTGCTTTCCATATGCTGTTTATCAAGAAGGGCAATGTCGCTTAAGCTTTTTACGCCTTCCTTGTACCATGCCGAAAGAATGGAGTCGGCATAAGTGAAGGAGGGCTTTGAAAGCCTCTTTATCGTGCGCGCGGCTGCTTCTTTTATGAGCTCGATATCAAATCCGTACTGCCTGCTCCATTTTTCCATATAATCGGTCTCTACCCGGGTTAAAGACCTGTCCGTAATTCCGAATTCCTTTATTATAGCATAGACATTGCTGTTATGAAGGCGTACATATTCCTTTGCTTCCTCAAGAGACTTTAATCCGTTATCGTTCCACGCAAATGCCACCTTAAGGAAATAGCTCATATCCGAAGCCCCGCTCTCTATGCAGTGCTCCACCAGAAACTCGATCATATTTACGGGGAATTTAAGCTCGTCGTACATAAAGAGCAGGCTTTCCACGTCCTTCCGGCTCAAGGTACGGCGCGTATATGTCTCCACCGCAAAGATCAGCTCCTTTACCTCCGGCTGTCTGCCGAAGGCATCTATCTTTGTAGGGGAATAATGTATCTGCCTGTGTGCCGGCTTTTCCTTTACATATGTATAATCCGTTGAAGAAGGGGCGGGATAAACCGTCTCAAACTTTCCGAAGTCATTTGAAAGCTCGGCGTTTGCTGCTGCATCCAGAGGATCGTTTAAGGTTATTCCGTTTATCTCCCTGTTTGAGTTAAGATCGAGAGTAACGATACCGACCTTTGCCCAATATGAAAGAGCACGCACCACATCCTTTTCGGTATAATTGAAACGGTCTGCAAGCGAAGAAACATCTACAGGTGTATCAGACCCGATGCAGCGTGTAAGATACAGATAGATCTTGATCTGTGCCTCGTTTGCGTCAGCAAGAAAATTATCTATAAAGCAATTTGAAATTATAGTGTTGCCGCCATAGCGGTCCCCGCGTAGCCGTATAGAATCCATCTGCGGAATCTCCCTTTAGAGTTCATTCTGTGATGTCAGGTGCTAAAGCACCTTTTGACCCTGACATCATTCTATAGTGATCATCTAGTGTAGCATTTCCCAATTGTCTATACATTTTCGCTCGTCTACATTTCCGCCTGCTGCGTTGTTTTTCTTCTGCGATGCCACCGCATCGCGATCAGAAAAACGCCTTGCAGTACGAAAATGTATACTTCGTGAAAAGTATAGACAATTGAAAACTGCTACACTAGTGATCAACGAGTCGCAGTATAGCATATTGATTTTAAAATTAAAACAGGGGTTACATCGTCGGGTCTCAAAAACGGCTTAATGTTGAAAAGGTGGATAATGTTGATTAAATTTTTTTAGTTGAAAAGTTCTGAAAAAATAACATCCAGTTGTTTAGAGGTCAGGTTAATAAAATTTTGTGGATAATGTGGATTATCCTTTTTTCAGAAGCTCGTCAGCGATCTTTACAACATTTCCGGCTCCCATTGTTATCAACAGATCACCGTTGAAATAATTTTCCAAAATAAATTTTTCTATATCCTCAAAGGAGGGGATGTATACACAATCCACATTGAGAAGCGCCAGCTTTTCCC
>JAGBOJ010000021.1 GCA_017633935.1 Lachnospiraceae bacterium
GTACGTCAGAAGCTGAACCTGATGAATCCGGGAAGAGCGGGCAAGGAGCTGGTCGATGAATATTACATCAAAAAACTGTCCGCGGTATTGATGCTTTTATGTGCCGGACTGCTGTTTTCGGCTTTAATGTTTATCTCGGATCTCGGAAAGTCCCGTTTTATAGGCGGAAACGTATTGGAAAGGAACGGCTACGGAAAGGGAGATAAGAATGTAACGGTTGACGTGTATGCAGACGATGAGCAGGTGATAAGTAAAAAGAGTCTTACAATATCCGAACGGCAGTATACCGAAGAGGAAATCTCGGAGATATTCGAGGAGATAGGTGAAGGCTTAAGATATGAGATCCTGGGTGAAAATGAAAGTGCCGATCACGTAGACAGAGACTTAAATCTTGTGGGAACGGCAAAAGACTATCCGGTGGATGTCGAATGGCTCATAAGCGATTATACGGTACTGGACGGCAGCGGAAAAATAAAAGATGACTATGAGGATAATGAGGGCAGGACGGTTGGTCTTACAGCCTGTTTAAGCTACGGCTCCTCAAAGGCGGAATATATCTTTTATGTGAATGTATTCCCGAAGGTGTTAAGTGAGGAAGAAAAATTCGGTGCGGACATTGATAAGAAAATAGCCGAATATGACGATATGACCGTCTCATATAACAGGCAGCTCCTGCCCGATGAGGTGGACGGAAAAAGGATCAGTTATAAGACCAGCCGTGAAAATACGGCGTTATATGTACTTGTAATGACGTTAATGGCAGCTTTTGCCATATACAGCGGTAAGGATTCGGAGCTTACAAAGGCGGTAAAAAAGAGGGAAAGAGAAATGCTCATAGCCTATCCCGAGATAGTCAGCAAGCTGACTTTGCTTTTGGGGGCGGGGCTTAATATACGGGCCGCATTTGAGAAAACCGCTCTGGATCATATAAAAAATCACGGTGGAAGATATTCGTTTGCCTATGAGGAGATGCTGATAACGATAAACCGTATGAAAAGCGGGGTATCGGAATACGAGGCATATCTTGATTTCGGAAAGCGGTGTGCGGTGAAGAGATATGTAAAGCTGGGAGCGCTCTTAAGCCAGAATATCAAGAAAGGCAGCTACGGCCTTTTATCGGAGATGGAGCAGGAGGTAAAAGAAGCTTTTGAGGACAGAAAGGCAGAAGCAAGAAAACTGGGAGAGGAGGCCGGAACCAGACTTTTGGGTCCTATGGCAATGATGCTGGCTGTCGTAATGATAATAGTGATCGTTCCGGCGTTCCTGTCTTTCAGCTTATAAAGCGCTTATCCTCCCGTCCGGGATGATAAGCGCACTACTATAAAGGAAAGGAGGAAAGGTGTATGGCAATAAGGGAATTTCTTACGGAAGAAGACGGAATAGGCACGGTGGAAATGATATTGATCTTAGTAGTTCTGATCGGTCTTGTCCTTATCTTTAAGGAACAGCTTACGACTATCGTAAACAATATCTTTAAGACCATTACCACAAAGAGCAATGAAGTAGGAAAGTAGTAATAAAGGAGTCACGGGAAGGAAACGATGAAATACAGAGGTACGATAACGGTATTTTTGAGTCTTATACTGACGATCATTCTCTCGCTGATCATGGCGGTCACGGAAAGCGCAATATATCATGCTGCCAGAATGAAGACCGAAATGATAGCGGATATGGGGATGGACTCGGTGTTTGCCGAATACAACAGAGAGCTCTTAAGCAGATATGATCTGTATTTCATCGATACTTCCTATGGCGGTATGACACCTTCTTTAGAGGAATTAAAGGAACACTTAAGATCCTATATGGATCATAACTGTTCAGCCGGAAAGGGAGCCCTGCTGTCAGCGGGAGATTTTACGAAAATGACCGTAAGGAGTGTGGATATACTTGGTGTATCTTATGCTTCTGACAGCACGGGAAGAGTGTTTAAGAGACAGGCTATCGAAGCGGTCAGGGATTACTATGGGATAACCGCGCTTAACGGCATTGTATCAAGGGTAAGACAAAACGCTGAGGATTATAAGAATACCGGATATGAAGAAACCGATATGGATGCAAAGGAAGCGGAGCTAAAGGCAAAGCTTGACAGTTATGATTATAAGATACCCGAGAATCCCGCGGCAAATGTTTTCGATGAGAAAGCCGGTATAATGGACGCTCTGCTGGAGACGGACGGAATATCAAAAAAGCATATAGAGGTTTCCTCCCTTGCATCACACAGACACCTGAATAAGGGATCGGGTATAATGGCACCGTCCTACGATCCGGACTCTGTCTTAAACGAATTGTATTTCGACGAGTATCTTTTTGAAAAATTTTCCGATTATATAAAAAATGACGGACATAATGCCGCTTCTTATGAGATCGAATACGTGCTTGAGGGTGAAAATACGGATATTGCCAATTTGAAAAAGGTGGTAAAAAAGCTGCTTTTAGTCAGATACGCTGCAGATGCGGCATTCATAATGACCTCAAGCACGAAAAAGGAGACTGTCGAGGCGGTTGTGGAGGTGATCGGTCTGATCATCGGGCTGCCAACCGAAGCATCAAAGTCACTTGCTGACCTTATCCTTTTAGCATGGGCATTCGGAGAAAGTGTTTCGGATGTGGTGAGGCTTCTTGCGGGCGAAAAAGTACCGCTTAAAAAAACGGAGGAAGACTGGAAAATGCCTCTGTATTCACTGGTAAATATTAAAGCAGCAGCTAAACCGACAGGCAGTAAAGGTACGGGTTTTTCCTATGAGGATTACCTGAAGGTATTTTTATTCCTTATGGATAAGAATAAAAAGGTAATGCGGGCGATGGACGTGGTGGAAATGAATCTGAGACTGACAGAGGGAAACCACGGCTTTAGGATAGACGGCTGCGCGGAATATCTGGATGTATATGCCGGGTTTACGGCAAAAGGGAGGTATGAATTTGGTATCAGACGGGAACAGAGCTATATGCCGGAATTTTAATGCTGTACGGGACTGCCGCGGCAAGGAGCGTTTCTTTTTAATAAAATTTTTCATGAGTCCATATTTCAAAATGCTTTCTGCATTAAGAATCCTCCTCTCAGTCTTATCCGCAGAAAGAAGAAAAAGATCAGAAACGTTCCTTACTGCAGGCAGTCTGACTGTGGAAACGGCTCTTGTGCTTCCGGTATTTATGTTTGCAATGCTGTCCGTGTCGCATCTTACGGAAGCGGTGAGATTTTCTTCTATGATGTCTTCGGCGCTGTGTGAAACCTCCACCGAATATGCAAAATACGCTTATGCATATAAAAAGGGAGTGGCAGCGGGAGCTCTTTCGGGAAGGGTTATCGGGCTGACAGCCGCAAAAGCATCGGTTTTAAGCCGCCTCGGGGGAGGGTATACAGAGAATGCACCGGTTGCGGGCGGAGCAGGAGGGATATCCTTTTTAAGATCTTCAGTGCTTGATAAAAATGAGATGATAGATCTCGTCGTTTCCTACAGAGTAAGTACGCCCTATAATTTTTTTGGCTTTATGGATATTCCTGTAGCTGACAGGGCAAGAGTAAGGGCTTTTACCGGATATGATAATACGCGGAAGGGTGACAGTGAGGATGAGACGGAGGAGATGGTCTATATCACCGAAACAGGAACGGTATACCACAGACAACGCGGATGCAGGCATCTTAATTTTACGATCATGACCTCAACTGTCAGTGATGTGAAAAACAGAAGGGCAAATGATGGTTCAAAATATTATCCGTGCTCATGTGCAGCCGGGATAAAATCCGGAGTGGTATATATAACCGATGACGGAAACAGATATCACGCCACGCTTTCCTGCAGGGCTCTTAAAAGAACCATTTACGAGGTACCGATAAGCAGTGTCGGGGGCAGAGGGGCCTGCAGGGACTGCGGGTATTGATGAAGGAGGAAAAATATGCTTATAAACACATTTCTGGGGATATTTCTTATCATTTGTTCGATAACAGATATTAAATTTAAGGAAATAAGGCTGAATATACTGATCGTTTTTGCCCTTGCAGGAGTCGTTCTGTTCTTTATTTACCGTCCGGTCAGCTTATTTGAAGAGATAATGGGACTTTTTACGGGGCTTGTGTTTATCGGATTATGGGCTTTGACGGAGGGCAAGATAGGACTTGGAGACGGACTTTTAATGACGGTTACGGGGATTTATCTGGGAGGACGGGAAAATGCTTTTATGGTGATGACAGCCATGCTTTTATCTGCGGTATTTTCGATCGTTATCCTGATACTCAAAAAAGGTGACAGAAATGCAAGATTTGCTTTTGCCCCGTTTATACTCATTTCGTTTGTATTAAGGACGGTTATCAGCCAATACGGGTATTAAGGAAGATAAGCTTTACCGCCACTCAAAGGCGGAAGAATGGAGATCATCATGAAAAAGATAAGATTGGAAGGATCATATACCATTGAGGCAGCTTTACTGTTTCCGTTTATAATGACGGTCATCATTATGCTCATATACATTTCTTTTTTTCTACATGACAGATGTGTGATGAACCAGTCGGCATATCAGGCTGCACTCAGGGGAAGCAGAGTCAAGACGGGGGATAATAAGGTGATGGGGACGATCGAGAGGGCAGCGCGTGAGCTGATGGATCATGATCTGCTGGCTGCGGAGAATGTGACCCATACCGTAGAGATCACGGGCTCGGAGATATCTGTCACTTATGAAGGAGTTTTAAGGATTCCTGCGGGAACGGTGTTTATGAATATTTCCGGTATTGACGGAATAAAGGTGACGGGATCGGGAAGTGCCAAAAGAAAGGACCCGATCAAATTCATCAGGGAATGCAGGGTGATCGAAAAAAGAACACAGAGAGGAAAAGACAAATGAATATAAGTTACAGGAGTGACGCAAACCATAACTATATGATCATAGAGAAGGATAAGAATGTAAAGACTTCTCATGAAAAGATGGTCATAAGAAACAATATAGACGGGCTTCTGAAAATGAATCTGCATTTTGTGAATGAAAATGCATACTATTACTATGAGATCAGCTCCAGACAAAGCCTGTCAGGACTGTTTGAGGGCCGAAGGATAACATATGATGAGATGAAAAATTTTCTCTACGGTATGGTGAAGGTGTTTCGTGAGCTGGAGGCATATCTTTTACCCGCAGATGAGCTGATAATAGACCCGGATGTCATATTTGTGGATATAGATACCTGCAGCCCGCAATTTGCCTTTTATCCTTATCCGGATGCGGGAGCCTCAAAGGAAGCGGATTTTATGAAGCTTGCCTGCTTTCTGGCAGAACATGCCGATGAAGAGGACAGGAGGAGCGGAGAGCTGGCCTATGAATATTATTCCCATATTGCAGACGGGATATATTCGCCGGAAACAGCCCTTAAGACAGCCGGCGCGATACCTGCAAAGGAAAATACCGGATCAGAGGAGCTTACTTTTGATCAGAGCCCGGAAGAAAGCGGTTTAAGTGACAGACCGCAATATGATTATTGGGAAACCGAGGAGGATATGTCCGAGCTGGATTATTTTCTTAAAAATGATAAGGAGGAGACAAAGGACAAGGGTGCCGTTAAGATAGCGGGTATATGTCTTTTAATGATAGCGCTTGCAGCAGTTATATATCTGATGCTTGTGTTAAACCCGTCACTCTTTCCTTTTCCGGAGATGAATGAAAAGGAGTATATAACAGCCGGATGTGTGATAGCAATGGCTTTTGGAGTCGTGCTTACCGCTTTCATATTTCTCTACAATAAGAAACAGTCAATGATCAGGGAGAGAATGGATAATGAAAAGAGGGAAAAACTGGAAAGAAATGAGGAAGATCCGCTGACGGAAAATGAAAAGGAAGAATATAACAGGGATCTCGACGATATGGAGGAGGACGACGGAAAGACCACGCTTTTAAGTATGAGCGGTAAGTCAAGTGCTGCAGCTTCGCTTTCGGGGAGGGAGTTCGGGAAGAACCTGTATTTTAAGATAGACAAAGACCCCTTTATACTGGGAAAGAAAAGGGATAAGGCTGACGGGGTGATAAACGACAAAAGTGTAAGCCGTATGCATGCAGCCATACGGAAAAAAAACGGGAGATATTTCGTATCAGACTTAAATTCCACCAACGGCACATACATAAACGGAAGACGGCTTGAACCCAATGAGACCGCAGGTCTTGAAGATAACGACACTCTTGCCGTGGCGCAGACATACCTGAAATTCAGGAGCTGTTAAAACCTGAAAGCGGTATCCAGGGCTCCGAGAAGCTTAAAATCTCCGCGAACCTGCATCTGTCCGGTCATAAATGCCCTTTGGAACGTCATATGTCCCGAAAGTATATTATCAAGGTCGGCTTTTGCTATCTTACATGTGACTGCGGGATTTTCCACGTTGCCGTAACGCACATCAAGACGGTCATTATCGATATCGATGATGAGCGAATTCCGGATCTCCTTTACAGCCAGCTTAAATACAGAGCTGAAATTATCCTGAGGGGTAAAATGCGACCGGAATTCCTTTACTATCATATCTTCTTCGCTCACTCCGTTGTTGGTGAGCAGGGATTTGAAGTGTGAGGCTATCTCCTTGATATCTTCCTTTTGTGTCGCAAGATAGTTTTCATCCGAGGCATATTTGGATAACTGTTCGGACTCCTGCGGGGTAAGTGATATCGGAGGAGCCGCCGAAACCATTTGTTTCATTACATAGTTGGACGCAGGAAGATCGATAGTCTTTTGCGAGATCGTCCGGTAGATATTTTCCGTCCTTTTTTCAATGAGAGAGGTATAGGTCTGATTTAACTCAAAGGTGACGGTATCCTTTACATATCCGCAGATACCGCTGCACTGTCTCCCACCGAGAAGCTCCCATGCCTGTACAAGGTCAAGGCTGCCTTCTTTTTCACCGTAGGTGGTGGACATTACGACAGGACACATATATATCGATGCGATCTTTTCCTTATTTCCGTACAGCCAGCAGGCATCGAGAAATTCATGCATATATCCTCCGATCCCGTGCCATTCCACGGTACAGGCAAGTATTATGCCGTCCGCTTCATTAAGGGTATTGGGGAGAGAGGTGATATTGCGCTTTTCCTCAAAGAGATTGTAGCGCTTTACCTTTACATTTATATCCTCCAGTACAGCCTGCATTCTGTTTATGACTGCGATGGTCGGGTCGCCGACGATCCCGCGTCCGCCGTAATAAATAATTATCTTCATTTCGTCAACTCATCCTTTAATGCGGCCAGCTCTTCATCAGAAGGCTTTCCGGGTTTCCAGCCTATCCTCTGTCCGTCATCCTTAAAGCGAGGGATCAGATGTATGTGAAAATGAAAAACCGTCTGTCCTGCCGTTTCTCCGTTGTTCTGTACGATATTAAAGCCGTCACAGTTCAATCTGTCCGTAAGGTATCCCGCCATTTTCTTTGCGAGTACGAACGCCTTGCCCGTAAGCTCTTCGGGAAGCTCATAAATATTTGCATAATGCTCTTTGGGAAGTATCAGGCAATGACCCTTTGTGGCGGGACCGGCATCGAGGATAACGGCAAAGTCATCATCTTCATAGATCATATTTGTTTCAAATACATGGTTTGCGAGTTTGCAGAAAATGCAGTTGTCGTCCATTTTTTACCTCCTGAAAATAACTGGTGTCAGAACACTACAGCAAAAGTATCTTTTGACACTTAACTATTTTGCGGTTTTTACAATAATGTCGCAGATCGTCTGTGCAGCGGAAAGCTCGGGAGCTGCCGACATTTTTTGAATATATTTCTCACGGTTATCAAAAAGCTCGTCGACGGTACGGGGAAGGATCTCTTTTGTCATCCTGTCTTCCGTCAACAGTACGGAATACCCCGACTTTGAAAAGGCCGTCGCATTTAAAAGCTGGTCACCTCTGGAACTGCTGCCGGGCAGAGGGATGAGGATATTGGGCTTTTTCAGTGCCAAAAGCTCGAATATCGCACTTGCTCCGGCACGTGAGATAACGATATCGGAAAGTGCATACAGATCGGCCAGCTCTTCGTCCACATAGTCATACTGCATATATCCGGGCGTCCTGTTAAGGGTGGGATCAACCTTACCCTTGCCGCAAAGATGGATAACATTATATTTTTCCAGAAGCTGAGGCAGGCATACACGCACGGCCTCATTAACATGCTGTGCCCCCAGACTTCCCCCGATCACCATTATAAAGGGATAATCGCCTTCACGCATATGTACAAATTCTCTGGCTCTTTCCCTGTCCCCGTTTAATAGGCCCTGTCTGATGGGAGCTCCGGTAAACACCGATTTTCCGGCAGGCAGATATTCCATGGTCTTTTCAAAGGAGCAGCAGATCTTTGATGCCGAGCTGAAAGAAAGTCTGTTTGCCAGACCCGGAGTCATGTCGCTTTCATGTATGACTACGGGGATGCCAAGCATCTTAGCCGCTTTCACGACCGGTACGGTAACATAGCCCCCTTTGGAAAAGACTATGTCCGGGTGCTCGGTTTTAAGTATTTTCAGGGCTTCGCTAAAGCCCTTTATCACCCTTAAGGGATCGGAAAAATTTTTCAAGTCAAAATAACGGCGCAGCTTCCCTGAGGATATGCCGAAATATTTCATACCCGTCTTTTCGACAAGACGGCGTTCAATACCGTCGTACGAGCCGATGTATGAAATGTTGAAATTCATTTTTTCCAAATACGGAACCAGTGCCAGATTGGGCAGACAATGACCTGCCGTGCCGCCGCCTGTCAGAATGATCTTTTTCAAAGCAGTCTCCTTATAAATTATGCTGTCTTGCCATCCCTTATCTGTTTTAATGCCTTTGCAAGCTGATCGGGACAGCTGGTGGATTTAAATCCGCATTTTATTCCGTCGAGACGGGAAATGGCTTCATTTATATCCATACCTGCCACCAGTCTTGCCACTCCCTGTGTGTTTCCCGAGCAGCCCTTTGTAAATCTGACTTCCTTTATGATATTGCCGTCTGTCTCTATGTCAATTCCGGTAGAGCAGACTCCTGACGGTTTGAAGTGCATCCTTATAACCTCCGTTAATAAAAAGCTAATCTATCATAACACGAATCGGAGGATTTTTTAAGAGTCAAAAAACAGCGGATTTTAGCCTTTGCAGCAGATCAGCGCCCTGCCGGTGCCGGATCGCAACGGCAGGGCTGCACTATTCGGTTATGTCAACTTGCACAATTGTGATTGTGATAATTGCATAAAATCAAAGAAAAAAGGGATTCTCAGTTGTTTGTAAAACAAGCCTGATGTTAACATAACTTCGCTTCGATCCACGAAGCATTTTTCTGTTGTGAGCGCTTCATGTCCATTTTGAGCCACCGACGTGATGCCCGCGGTGACGATGGACAGGGCGCTTTTATTGTTTTTTTTCCGAAAGGGGGAAATGAAAGTGCAAGAAATGAAAGAGGAAGAGAGAAGGACAGAAATGAGTTATGAAGGTGCAGTATTGATCGACTTCCTGAAAAAAATGAGGCTCGATGAGGACGGGCTTGTCAGGGTCTATAGTGATTACAGAAGAAGGATCGTTAAATATACGGATAAATCCTTTCATGATGCTGCACAGGTAGTCAGAAGGGCACTTATGCTGTCACTTGTAAATGAAGAGTTTACGGCCTTCTGTTGTGAAAAAGCTTTTTATCACAGTCTGGCAATGACGGCAAAGTGCAGTGAATTTAAAGGCTGCATATTCATTCCGGAGGGTTTTTTCAGAGATTTTATGAACGCGGACAGGAATATCCCGGAAGAAACGCTTTTATCGGTACTGTGTCAGAGCGCATCCCTGTTCAGAGGACGATGCAGGAAGAAGCTTTTGGAATTTTTAACGGATGAGCGTGAAAAATGCGGGGTAAGAGAGATGTATTATCTGCTTTCGGATTATTTTATTAAATACGATAAGGATATCGAGAGATATTTCAGGGACGAGATCATACGGACACACGGCAACGGCAGAGGACATATGACTCCCGGTCTTAATGATCCGGTCTATGTTTTGTTAAGGCTTTACGCGGAAGGATGCATAGGCTCTGTTTCATCCTTTAAGGACATACTTGCGGATGAACCCGCATTTATGATGACGGAAGACCCTGCGGGCTTTGATTTTACAAAATTCGATCCGGGCTGGTGGCGTCTCTTAAGTCCGAAAGCATGCAGATATATTCTGTCAAGACCGGGCAGAAAGACGGTGTTTAACAGGATTATGGACATGAAGGATATTTCGTGCTGCCAGATAAAAGCCCTTATGTGTACCTTAAAGCCTGAGCTGGCGTATCAGAGGATAAGGGACAAAAAAGATGCTGATCAGTCATAGAACATACTCTGTTTTGCACTTGAAAAGATTTTCTTATAGGCGTATGATAAGCAAATGGCTGCGGGCGTTAAGGATATATCTGCCGCAGTAAATAATCCGAGAGCAAAGAGGTAATGAAAATGGAAAACAATAATGCTAAAGCCGGAGGATGGCGCACAAACAAATGGGTAAGGGCAGCCATACCGGCGCTGCTGCTTCACTGCAGCATAGGAACTGTTTACTGCTGGTCAGTGTTCAGTCAGGAAATAGCCGATTACATCGGTTTTGGCAAGGCGAGTGTGGAATGGGCTTTCAGCTTTGCGATATTCTTCCTTGGAATGTCTGCGGCGTTTCTGGGGAATATAGTCGAGAAGGACATACATAAATCCTCGCTGATCGCTACGATATGCTTTACGGCGGGAATGCTCCTGACGGGATTTTTCATCTATTACGGCGGCTCACACAAGTCAAGCCCGCTTGTACTCGTCGGAATCTATCTCAGCTATGGCTTTATAATGGGAATCGGGCTGGGAACCGGATATCTTTCCCCGGTAAAAACACTTATGCTTTGGTTTCAGGATAAGAAGGGTCTTGCGACGGGACTGGCTGTAGCAGGCTTCGGAGCGGCAAAAGCAATAGCAAGCCCCATAATGACATCACTTCTTAATAAATGGTCCGACGGAAGCGGCATTTATAAAATGTTCTGGATACTCGGCTGCATATATTTTGTAATGATGTTTGTGGGACATCTTCTGCTCAAAAAGCCGGACGGCTGGCATGAGCCGAGCGGAGATGAAAAGAAGCCCGGCATACTTGAAGTCATAAAGACAAAGCCTGTTTCCAATTATATCGGCATATGGCTTATGTTCTATATAAACATTACCTGCGGTCTTGCGCTTATCTCACAGGAGAAGGCGATAGTAAAATGTATCGGTCTTGCGGCGTTTGCAGGAACCATCTCATCGGTTTCAGCGATCTTCAATGCAGGCGGACGTCTCGGGTTTTCCGCATGGGCGGATCTTTTAAAGGACAGAAACACTATTTATAAGCTGATATTCATACTTTCGATAGGGTTTACGGCTATAGTGATGCTCACGAGAGGCATCGTTAACGGAGAGGGCAATATGCTTCTGACGGCTTTGGTGCTTTGCCTGATCTTTGTTGTAAACGCCGGATACGGCGGAGGATTTTCAAATGTTCCCACCCTGCTTTCAGATCATTACGGTATGGGATCGATAAGCGCTCTCCACGGTATCACTCTTTCGGCATGGGCTTTTGCCGGACTTACCGGCAACCAGCTTGCTACCTTTATAGTTAATCACAGCGGAGAGTGGATAGATCATGATGGCAGCCGGGTTAATCCCGCCGGTTATCAGAATGTTCTGTATGCGACACTGGTACTTTATATAATCGCACTCGTTGCCTGTCTTGTACTTGTTAAGCCGACGGATAAGGCTTTGCAGGCAAAGGCGAATAAGAAGAAATAGACATCGGGAACATAGAGTTTAATGCAAAAAGCGACTGTACAGGAGGGGCGTTTTAATTCTCCGGTATAGTCGCTTTTATAAAAAAGGAGGGCTGGCAAGTTGGGAGAACTGGCCGTAAAGCTGCAGGAAGAGCTTGAGATCAAGACGGCGTTTACCATTCCGGTATTCGGAGGGATAGCGGTAAATCAGTCTGTGGTGGTGACATGGTGTATAATGGCGCTGCTGCTTATAGTGACGCTTATCATGACGAGCGGTATGAAAACGAGGAATCCGGGCAGAAGGCAGATTATGATAGAAAGCTTTGTGACCTTTATACAGGGGCTGACTGCCGATATGCTCGGTGAGGAGGCAAAGGAATATGTGCCCTACATCAGCACGATCCTTATTTATCTGGCGGTCTCAAATGTCCTCGGGATATTTAATATCTCCCCTCCGACAAGGGACTTAAGGGTTACGGTGGCGCTTGCGCTTATGAGTATCGTGCTCATTGAGACGGCATCGTTTAAGAAAAAGGGTCCTAAGAAGTTTTTTAAATCATTTGCCGAGCCTATGGCGGTAGTGGCTCCGATGAATATTCTGGAGCTGGGCATAAAGCCCCTGTCATTGTGTATGCGGCTTTTTGGAAACATTTTTGCGGCATTCGTCATCATGGAGCTTGTAAAAATGGTGGTGCCGGTGGTTCTGCCTGCGGCGCTGTGCTTATACTTCGATATTTTTGACGGATTGATGCAGGCATATGTTTTTGTATTCTTAACGTCACTATATATAAGGGAAGCTGTAGAGTAAATAAACCATAGGAGGAAAAGAAATGAGTTTGACAGCAATCGGAGCGGGTATTGCCGCTTTTACCGGAATAGGTGCGGGTATCGGTATCGGTGTGGCTACGGGAAAAGCCGTGGACGCTGTAGCAAGGCAGCCTGAGGCAGAGGGCAGGATAATGAAGCTTCTGCTTTTAGGATGTGCGCTTGCCGAAGCGACCGCTATTTACGGTCTTCTTATCGGAATACTGGTAATATTCTTCCTGCAGTAAGGAGCTGTATTTTCATTATAAGAAGCGGGAAGCTTGGAGGAAAAAATGCTTAGCTTTGATTGGTTTAATTTTATCTGCATGATCATAAATCTGCTCATACTTTATTTTCTGATGAAGAAATTTCTCTTCGGAAGGGTAAATAAGATCCTTGAGGAAAGGGAAAAGGAGATAGAGCAGAGTTATAAGGCAGCGGAGGAAAAGGAAAAGAAGGCCGAGGAGGTAAGAAACGAGTATCAGACTCATCTTGCCGAGATCACCTTTGAGAAGGAGCAGGAAAGACAGAAGAATGCTCTTAAGGCTACCATAGAATACAATAAGACTATAAGCGATGCCAATAAGAGAGCCGAAGAGATCATCAGCAATGCCAGACAGACCGCACGGTACGAGTCTGAAAGAGCCATCATAGAGCAGGAAAAGCAGATGCGGCAGATGGTCTTGTCTGCAGCATCCAGACTTGTCTCTTCCGAAGGGGACAGTCATGATGAAAAGCTGTATGACAGCTTCCTTGAAAAAGCAAAGAATGACGCATCCGGAGGGGATAAATGAGCAGGGATATCGATCTGGACGATGAGAAAAAAGATCTCGTTGAAGCCGAGCTCCTGTTTGTAACACCGCCGGGTAAAGAACAGCTGAAGGGCTTTGAGGAGTTCATAAAGAGTAAATACAATGCCGAAAGAGTTGAGATAGAGACCAGGGAGGATAAATCCTTGGGAGGCGGCTTCATACTCCGGGTTGAAAATGAGGAATACGACTGGAGTAACAGGGGACGCATCAGGCAGCTTAAACATGAGCTTGAAAGTCATGTCCACAATGAAAACGCCGAAAATACCCAGGAGAATATAATATCCATACTGCGTGAACAGATAGACGGTTTTGAACTTTCCGCCGAAAGCCGGGAGATCGGTGATGTCATAAGGGTGGGAGACGGGATCGCCTATATAGACGGTATCAACCACGCAGCCTACGGCGAGGTTGTGCTCTTTGATAACGGTGTCAAGGGTATGGTCATGAATATAGAGCGGGACAGGACCGGAGTGATGCTTTTCGGAGACGAGGATGATGTCTATGAGGGCATGCAGGCTGCAAGGACCATGTCACAGGCCGGTATCGGAGTGAGTGAAGATATGCTGGGCAGAGTCATAAACGCACTCGGCGATCCGATAGACGGTCTGGGTAAGATAGATACCTCGGCATATAAACCCATAGAACGTCCGGCGCCGCCCATTATAGACAGACAGCCGGTAAATACCCCGATGGAAACAGGCATACTTGCCATAGACAGTATGTTCCCTATCGGACGCGGGCAGAGAGAGCTTATAATCGGAGACAGGCAGACCGGAAAGACATCCATTGCCGTTGATACGATAATAAATCAGAGGGATAAGGGAGTGATCTGTATCTATGTTGCAATAGGACAGAAGGCCTCCACTGTGGCGAGAGTGGTGCAGACCCTTAAGAATAACGATGCCCTTGACCATACGATCATAGTAAATGCTACAGCAAGTGAACCTGCCTCGTTACAGTATATAGCGCCGTATGCAGGGACAGCGGTGGCGGAATACTTTATGGAGCAGGGCAGAGATGTACTTATAGTTTATGATGATCTGAGCAAGCATGCCGTGGCATACAGGGAAATATCGCTGCTCTTAAACAGACCGCCGGGAAGAGAGGCGTTTCCCGGAGATGTTTTCTATCTGCATTCAAGGCTTTTGGAGCGCTCCAGCAGGCTTTCGCCTGAGCTTGGCGGGGGTTCGATAACAGCGCTTCCGGTCATCGAAACGCAGGAGGGAGATGTATCTTCATACATTCCCACAAATGTTATCTCGATCACTGACGGACAGATATTCCTTGAAGGAGATCTGTTCTTTGAGGGACAAAGACCGGCCGTGAATGTGGGACTTTCGGTATCGCGTGTGGGCGGTGCGGCACAGAGCAAAGCCATGAAAGCAGCCGCGGGATCGTTGCGTATAGATCTTGCCCAGTACAGGGAAATGGAGGTTTTCACCCAGTTTTCGTCGGATCTGGATCAGGTCACTAAGGATCAGCTTGAAAACGGGCGGGCTCTTATGGAGATACTAAAGCAGCCCATCGGAATGCCCCTTTCAGGTCCTGAGCAGGTTATAACCCTTGTGGCTGCAAATGCAAAGCTTTTTATGGGGATTCCCGCTAACGGGGTAAAGAGATTCCAATGGGATATGCTTAAGGATATGAAAGAGAATCATGCCGGTGTGATCTCGGAGCTTCAGATACAACAGGAGCTTTCACAACCGTTAAAGGAGACCATTATCGGTATAGTGGGGAAATATAAAGAGGAATGGCTGGAGCAAAGGAGATCAAAAACAGAATAAGCAGTGTTTCCGATACAAAGAAGATCACGAATGCGATGTATCTTATCTCTTCAACGAAGCTCAAGCGTGCAAGAAAGAGCATGGAGGATATAGAGCCGTTTTTTTATGGTATACAGAATCTCATCCTGAGGATGATGAGGCATTTTCCCGAAACAGACCATCCGTTTTTGAAAAACAGCAGTGATACCCGAAAGGATGGAGAGACGCACGGCTTT
Organism: Lachnospiraceae bacterium; assembly: GCA_017633935.1. Taxonomy (GTDB): domain Bacteria; phylum Bacillota; class Clostridia; order Lachnospirales; family Lachnospiraceae; genus NK4A144. Next base: position 15,341 of record JAGBOJ010000021.1, read on the forward strand.
CTTGTGATCACCGCGGATAAGGGCCTGGCCGGCTCGTATAATTTTAATGTGCTTAAAGCTACGGAGCTTGCGGCAGGGAACGAACCCAAAAAGCTGTTTGTGGTGGGTGAGGTCGGAAGGCGTTATTTTGAGCAGCGTATGATCCCGATAGAGGAGCATTTTCAATATACTGCCCAGAATCCCACCAGAGCGAGGGCAAGGGTGATAACGGCAACCTTTCTCGAGAAATACAGACTCAGGGAGATAACCGATCTTTCGGTCGTGTTTACCGCAATGAAAAATGCAATGGATGCGGAAACAAAGATAATGAAGCTATTGCCCTTTGAAGTGACGCTGCCGAAGGAAGAGATACCGCATGATGTGAGAATGCAGGAATTTCTTATGCATCCCTCACCGGAGGCGATCATTGAAGAGATCGTACCGGCATATATCTCGGGATTTGTATACAGTGCATTGGTAGAGTCGTATTGCGCGGAGCAGAACAGCAGGATGCAGGCGATGAGTGCTGCAAACGACAGCGCGGATGAGATAATACAGGAATTGAGTATACGCTACAATAAGGAGCGGCAGGGCGCTATAACCCAGGAGATAACCGAGGTCAGCGCCGGCGCGAGAGCGAGGTTATAAAAGTGACGACAGACGGAAGAATTGTGCAGGTTTTGGGACCTGTGGTCGATGTGGAATTTGATATAGAAAAGATACCTAAGATAAACGAGGCACTGGAGGTCTTTGTAAATAACAATCGCAGGGTCATGGAGGTCAGGCAGCATATCGGTAAGGGCTGTGTCCGCTGCATAATGCTTTCCCCGAGTGAAGGACTGTACAGGGATATGCCCGTTACGGCAACAGGAACCCCGATCACCGTGCCGGTAGGTGAAAAAAACCTTGGCAGGCTGTTTAACGTGCTCGGAGATACGATAGATGATCTGGATGATACTGAGATAAACAGACAGAAGAGATGGTCAATACACAGGGATGCTCCCGGTTTTTCGGAGCAGTCTCCGGTACAGACTATCCTTGAAACGGGTATAAAGGTTATCGATCTTCTGGCTCCTTACGCCAGGGGAGGAAAGATCGGTCTTTTCGGCGGAGCAGGTGTCGGAAAGACGGTTTTAATACAGGAGCTTATCACCAATGTGGCTACTGAGCATGGCGGATACTCCATATTTACAGGTGTGGGGGAAAGGTCAAGGGAAGGAAATGATCTGTGGTCCGAGATGAAGGAATCCGGCGTTCTGGAAAAGACAGCGCTGGTGTTCGGACAGATGAATGAGCCTCCGGGAGCCAGAATGAGGGTTGCCGAGACGGGTCTTACGATGGCCGAGTACTTCAGGGACGAGATGAATAAGGATGTGCTTTTATTTATAGACAATATCTTCCGTTTTGTTCAGGCAGGGTCTGAGGTATCGGCTCTTTTGGGACGTATTCCCTCGGCGGTCGGTTACCAGCCCACTCTTGCAAGTGAACTCGGAGATCTTCAGGAAAGGATATCATCTACCAAAAGAGGATCGATCACGTCCGTTCAGGCTGTGTATGTACCCGCCGACGATCTGACAGATCCCGCGCCGGCCACTACGTTTGCCCATCTGGATGCAACCACTGTCCTTTCGAGAAAGATCGTGGAGCAGGGTATCTATCCGGCTGTAGATCCGCTGGAATCATCATCGAGGATACTTGAGCCTGAGGTCGTGGGAGAGGAGCATTATGAGGTGGCTCAGAATGTTATCCGTTTTTTGCAGAAATATAAGGAATTGCAGGACATCATAGCCATTTTGGGTATGGATGAGCTTTCGGGTGAAGATAAGGCCATTGTCTTCAGGGCAAGAAAGATACAGAGATTTTTGTCCCAGCCGTTTTTTGTAGCTGAGAATTTTACGGGGATCCCCGGAAAATATGTGAGACTGCAGGATACGATCAAGGGCTTCGGTGCCATAATCTCCGGAGAGGCGGATGAATATCCCGAAGCGGCGTTTTTCAATGTCGGTACCATCGATGATGTGGTGCAGAAAGCGAAAAGCCTATGAAAAACGCAAGCACAGGCAGACTTTCCATAATCAGTCCGGACGGAGTGTTTTTTGAAGGCAAGATGCTTTCCGTGATCATTCCAGCTCCGGATGGACAGATCGAGCTTTTGCCGTATCACGAGGCCATGATGACGGCAGTTTCCGTGGGTGAGCTTAAATACAGGACCGATGACGGGCAGTGGCACACCGTATCTGTAGGCGGCGGTGTGGGGCAGGTTGCCAACAACCGTTGCCAGATCTTCGTTAATTCGGTCGAGCGTCCCGAAGAGATCGACAGGAACAGGGCAAGGGCTGCCCTGGAGCGTGCTACGGAGCACCTGAGACAGAAAAAGTCCATTGAGGAATATAAGCTTTCACAGGCTGCAATGGCGCGGGCTCTCAACCGGCTTAGGGTCTCGGACAGGGAGCCGTACTGAAGGACTAAACCAGATAATTGTACATTAGCATGTAGTGGCAGAAGGTACCTGCCATTATAAAGCAATGAAAGATCTCGTGAGAGCCGAAGTATATGTGGCGCTCATCGAACAATCTGAACTTTTTGGCGTAGATCACGGCACCCACCGTATACAGCACACCTCCTGCAAGCAGCCATATAAAGGCACCCGTCGGGAGGCTTTTTATTATCATCGGAAAAGCCGCAAGGCACATCCAGCCCATAAGCAGATAAACAGAAGAGGAAAGCCATTTGGGACAGGTTACCCAGAAGAGCTTTAAGATGATTGCAAAAAGGGCAAGCGTCCAGATCGCACCTAACATCATATAGCCGGTCCTTCCCTTAAGAGCCGTGAGGCACACGGGGGTATAGGTTCCGGCGATAAGAAGAGCTATGCTCAAATGATCGAATTTCCTCAGTATATTTGTCTTTTTCTCATCCAGCACCACAGAATGATATACGGTACTTGCCGCATAGAGCACACAGGCGCTTATAATAAAAACCCACATTGAAAAAACAGTCACCTTACTGCCGCCCACTCCCGCCTTCATCAGGAGAGGACCTGCGCCCATAAGCATCAGCAAAAGAGCGGCGCCGTGTGTAAAAGCCGAACCGGGTTCCCTGACCCTTATAGTAATGGTGCAGGGCCTGAAGCCGTATTTTGTCGCGTTTATGCTTCCCATACCTTCCATGATCATATCTCCTTATCTGTGAGGTGCTTTGAAACCGTTTTGCAACATCAAACCTATGTGATGTAGTATTTAAAACTACTTGATGGAGATATGTTACTACATATCCGATAAAAAAACAAGAAAAATATGATTGAAAGATCGCCGGTTTTATCTATAATGATATATATAAAGTCACAAAAAGCCATGTAAGCATGCCTTTTGTGACCTTTTGACCCTAACATCATATACAGGAGTTAAAAATATATGCAGTGGTACTGCCGTTTACGGGATAGATAATATATGGATAAATTAGACTACAGCCCCGAAGGGGTTGATTCATGGAAAACGATCATACTGCTTTACAATTCGGCATTAAAAGAGGTAGGGACAAAGCTGGAGATACTGAATGACGAGTTTCAGCATGTGCATCAGTACAATCCTATAGAGCATATAAAATCAAGGATAAAGACCCCCGAGAGTATAGTAAAAAAGCTCAAACGCAGAGGGTATGAAAGCTCGATCGAAAACATGGTGAAATATGTCAATGATATCGCCGGCATAAGGGTAATATGCTCATTTACCTCTGATATATACCGGATAGCGGATATGCTTGCAAAGCAGAGCGATATAAAGGTGCTTTCGATAAAGGATTATATAAGAAATCCCAAGGAGAGCGGATATAAAAGCTATCATATGATAGTCACCGTGCCTATCTTTCTGTCGGACGGAAGCAAGGAGGCAAAGGTGGAGATCCAGATAAGGACAGTTGCGATGGATTTCTGGGCAAGCCTTGAGCATAAGATCAACTATAAATACGAAGGGGATGTGCCCGAGCATATTAAGCGTGAGCTGCTTGAGTGCGCGGAAATGGTGTCGGATCTTGATGCAAAGATGCTGTCACTGAATGAAGAAATAAAGGATGGCGAAGAAGACGAGGACGTAGTCGGCGGACTGCGCCTCGTCAGGTGATCGCCGTGTGTATCGGGGCTGATCTTATGATCAGTTATCGGAAAAGGGTGGAATGAATATGTTATTGCCGTTTCTCCCTTAATTTTAACAAAAATCTTATAAATACACTAATAAAGAACTGCGCAAAAATGAGGAGTGCCCCGATGTTCCCTGAGGAACACCGAGGCTATTATGAAAAAATTATCTTCTAAAAGTCTTTAACAAGTATTCGTTGTTTCTTCGATTTCTTATAGTCAAATATTAACCCGTAGATATGAATAAATTATGAACACGGTGTAAATATTTGGTAAATGTTCACAACGATAGCGAACAAAAATTCGAAAAATTGTGCAATATGCACAAAGTCAAGCCTCCCTGTTTTTAAAATCCTAATTGCGAATAAACATATTTGATGATAAAATTATGAAATATATGAGGTGACGATGCTATGGATAATTTCATGGATAGGCTGGTCGAAAAGATCAATATGCAGAACAGCAGGGCAGGAAGAGACCGGGAAGAAAATGAAGAGATATACAGAAATACAAAGACAGAGATAGAGAGCTTTAAGAATACAACACATGAGGATCTTGAAAGCATAAGGAGTGATATTAAGGAGCTTTCCGGGACACGGGATCTGATAAATGACAGTACGGAAAAACTGATAAGCGAGATCAGGGAGCAGAAACAATCCGCACTGGATGACGTAAAGAACTCCGTATCAGATATCATCCATAAAGAAGATGTTAAGCTTTACCGCAATGTTCAGGCTGTGGTTTCGGACGAAAATAAAAAGATGACCGAAAAGCTGGATGCCTTGGATAAGTCCATGGACAGGACGGCGGAATTTGAAAAGGTAAACTCCAGACTTGAAGATATAGAATCTGTTGAGGGTGTGGTTGCAGGCAGGACATCGGGGTTGAAAAATCTTTTGATAGCGGTCATAATACTGCTTGCCTTGAATCTCTCCGGTATCGGAGTGATAATAGCGCATCTTTTCGGGGTATTTTAAGATTTTAGGATAAGGCAGAAGAGGATATATTGATAGAGGAGATGAATATATATTGGAAGTGACGGAAAAGGACCGATATGTCATCAGGGGAGGAAATCCTCTGGTAGGTGAGGTTGAGATCGGCGGAGCAAAAAATGCGGCACTGGCAATCGTTGCAGCGGCAATAATGACCGATGAGACGGTGACCATCGAGAATATTCCGGATGTCAGGGATACGAATGTAATGCTCGAGGCAATGCAGAGCATAGGTGTGAACATAAACCGTATAAACCGCCACACCGTGGAGATAAACGGCTCTATGGTCAAAAATGTTAATATCGATACTGAAAGCATCCGCAGGATACGGGCATCCTACTACCTTATGGGTGCGCTGCTCGGGAAATACAAGAGAGCCGAGGTGCCTCTTCCCGGAGGGTGTGATATAGGAAGCCGTCCCATAGACCAGCATGTAAAGGGCTTCAGGGCACTGGGAGCCGATGTGGTGATAGAAGGCGGTATCGTAAAGGCTAAGGCTGAAAAGCTCACGGGCGCTCATATATATATGGATGTCGTGACCGTGGGTGCGACCATAAACGTTATGATGGCTGCTGCAATGGCAGAGGGCAAGACGATAATCGAAAATGCCGCGAAGGAGCCGCACGTCGTTGATGTTGCCAACTTCCTGAACAGTTGCGGGGCAAATGTGAAGGGCGCAGGTACCGATGTTATAAGGATATCGGGTGTGAGCAGGCTTAAGAAATGTACTTATTCGGTAATACCCGACCAGATAGAAGCGGGAACCTTTATGTATGCGGCCGCCGTAACAAAGGGAGATATACTTATCAGAAATATAATCCCCAAGCATCTTGAGTCGATATCGGCAAAGCTTACCGAGACAGGGTGCGAGGTACAGGAGTTTGACGATGCGGTAAGAGTGGTGGCTTCAAAGAGGCTTAAGCCCACTCATATAAAAACGCTTCCCTATCCGGGATACCCGACTGATATGCAGCCGCAGGCAGGTGTTGCACTTGCTCTTTCCGAAGGTACAGGGACCATTACCGAAAGCATTTTTGAAAACCGGTTCAGGTATGTGGACGAGCTTACCAGAATGGGAGCAAATATAAGGGTCGAGGGAAATACAGCATTTATAGAAGGCGTGGAGAAATTTACAGGTGCAAGGATCAAGGCTCCGGACTTAAGAGCCGGTGCAGCGCTGGTACTTGCGGGACTTGCGGCGGAAGGGACCACGATCATCGACAATGTTTATTATATAGAAAGAGGGTACGAGGACTTCGATAAAAAGCTTCGCAGGCTGGGAGCGGAGATCAGATTCACTGATGCCGGCGAGGATATGATGAAAACGAAATTCAAGGTTGTATCATAGATTTAAGAAAGCAACGGAAATGTAATTAGGATAATACAATGTATAGAAGGGAGAGACATCCATGGAAAAAAGACTTTTTACTTCGGAATCGGTAACAGAGGGACATCCCGATAAGGTGTGTGATGCCATATCGGATGCCATACTTGATGAATGCATGAGGCAGGACCCCATGAGCAGGGTAGCCTGCGAGACGGCTACCTGTACCGGTTTTGTTCTCGTGACGGGCGAGATCACCACCAAGGCATATGTGGATATACAGAAGGTGGTACGTGATACCGTATGTGAGATAGGTTATACAAAATCGGAATACGGATTTGACGGCAATACCTGTGCGGTAATGGTTGCGATAGATGAGCAGTCGGCGGATATAGCAATGGGTGTGGATAAGGCTCTTGAAGCAAAGGAAAACACTATGAGCGATGCCGAGATCGAAGCAATCGGCGCAGGTGATCAGGGAATGATGTTCGGATATGCTACGAACGAGACTCCCGAATACATGCCTTATTCGATAGCTCTTGCCCATAAGCTCTGCAAGAAGCTTACGGATGTAAGGAAGGACGGGACATTGAAATATCTCCGTCCCGACGGCAAAAGTCAGGTATCCGTGGAATATGATGAAAACGGCAAGCCTCTGCGTCTTGAAGCGATCGTTATATCCACACAGCATGACGATGATGTAACACAGGAGCAGATACATAAGGATATCAGAAAATACGTTATCGATCCGGTGGTTTCAAAGGAGCTTATCGACGATAAGACAAAGATATTCATCAATCCTACGGGAAGATTTGTCATCGGCGGACCTCACGGGGATGCCGGACTTACGGGAAGAAAGATAATAGTAGACACCTACGGCGGATATGCCCGTCACGGCGGCGGAGCCTTCTCCGGCAAGGATTGTACAAAGGTTGACCGTTCGGCGGCTTATGCGGCACGTTATGTTGCAAAGAATATTGTGGCAGCAGGACTTGCCGATAAATGCGAGATACAGCTTTCGTATGCGATAGGAGTTGCCCAGCCCACATCCGTTATGGTTGACACGGATGGTACCGGCAAGGTATCCGATGAGAAGCTCGTAGAGATAGTAAGAGAGAATTTTGATCTTCGCCCCGCAGGTATAATAAAGATGCTCGATCTGCGCAGACCCATCTACAAGCAGACTGCCGCATACGGACATTTCGGCAGGACGGATGTGGAGCTTCCGTGGGAGAAGATCGATAAGGCTGAGATATTAAAGAAATACCTTTGAAAACACCCTGATACTGGAGGAAAGCCATGCCCCGTATTTTGACTCAGGATTTGGTTCCCGGAATGGTAACCGCTGAAGATGTTTATACGTATAATAATCAGCTTGTGCTCCTGAAGGATATGGAGTTGACGGATAAAACCATTACCAAGCTTGAGTTTTATTCTATTTTAAGCGTGCGTATCAAGGACGACACGGCGGGTGTTGCTGCGGATATATCCCAGGAAGGGGCTGATCTTTCCTATTCCCAGAAAATAAAGGCAAGTGAGGAGTTTAAGCAGTTTAAGCATGAATTTGACAATGCGGTCGAGGATCTTAAGGGCAAGGTAAACGACATAGTCACATTGAATGCCGGGGATGTGAGTGCGGAGGACCTTCTTGAAGAGACTAACGGCTTGTTAAAGAATGCCGATACCGGATTTCACGTGTTCGATATGCTTCACAATATGCGCTCCTATGATGATCCTACTTACGTACACTGCCTGAACGTATCACTTATCTGTAATGTCTTCGGAAAATGGCTGGGTATGAGTGACAGGGATGTCCAGACCCTTACGGTGGCAGGACTTCTGCATGATATCGGAAAGCTTAAGATTCCCGAGGATATCGTCGGCAAGCCGGCAAAGCTGACCGATGATGAATATAATGTTATAAAGACTCATACCATGGAAGGCTACAATATATTAAAGGAGCTTGATCTGGACGAACATATAAAAAATGCGGCGCTTATGCATCATGAGCGCTGCGACGGGTCCGGATATCCCATGGGACTTAAGGGTGACAGGATAGACAATTTTGCTAAGATCGTCGCCATAGCGGATGTCTATGATGCCATGACAAGTGCCAGAGTCTACAGGGGACCTTTGTGTCCTTTTAAGGTTATTGGCATATTTGAGAGCGAAGGTCTCCAAAAGTATGATTCGGAGTACATACTTGTATTTCTGGAATATATCGTTAATACATATCTGAACAATCGCGTCAGACTTTCCAACGGTCTTGAAGGCGAGATAGTTCTTATCAACAAAATGGATCTTTCACATCCAATGGTTCACTGCGGCAGTCATTATATAGATCTGTCACATGAACACGGGCTTTATGTAGAGGCAATTATCTGATATGTCATTTGTTCATCTGCATACGCATACCGAATATTCTCTTTTAGACGGTTCAAACAAGATAAAAGAATATGTTGCCAGAGTCAAAGAGCTTGGAATGAACGCGGCAGCCATTACCGATCACGGTGTGATGTACGGTGTTATAGACTTTTACAAGGAGTGTATGGCACAGGGTATAAATCCCGTCATAGGCTGTGAGGTATATGTGGCTCCGGGCTCCAGATTTGACAAGGAGACCGGCAAAGGCGACGAAAGATATCATCACCTTATCCTGCTTGCCGAAAACAACACCGGCTATAACAATCTTATGAAGATAGTCTCTGCGGGGTTTACGGAAGGGTTTTACTACAGGCCGAGGGTTGATAAGGAAATACTGAAAAAATATCATGAAGGTTTGATCTGTTCATCCGCCTGTCTTGCGGGAGAGATAGCGTTGCTCATAGGGCGTGGGCAGATCGGAGCGGCTGAAAATGCCGCAAAGGAATATCTTGATATATTCGGAGAGGGCAATTATTTTCTGGAAATGCAGGATCACGGACTTTCGGATCAGGGTCTTGTAAATCAGGCTCTCATGGCGATGTCAAAGAAGCTCTCCATACCCCTTATAGTTACAAACGACTGTCATTATACATACGCGGAGGATGCAAAGCCGCACGATATCCTGCTCTGCCTCCAGACAGGCAAAAAGCTTATGGATACGGACAGGCTCAGATACGAAGGCGGACAGTATTATGTGAAATCCGAGGAAGAGATGAAAGAGGTTTTTCCCTATGCTCTTGAAGCCTTGGAGAACACACAGAAAATTGCGGACAGATGCCATGTGGAAATAGAATTTCATAATATCAAGCTGCCGCATTTTGAAGTGCCGGAAGGGTACGATTCATGGAGTTATTTAAATTACCTTGCAGAAAAAGGGTTTTCCGAAAGATATCCCGATGACAACGGAGAGCTTAAAGCAAGGATGAATGAGGAGCTTACGATAATAAAGACTATGGGATATGTGGATTATTTTCTCATAGTCTGGGACTATATAAACTATTCACGCACACACGGGATACCGGTGGGACCGGGCAGAGGGTCTGCCGCAGGCTCGATAGTTTCCTACTGCCTTAAGATCACGGATATAGATCCTGTAAGATATAATCTGCTTTTTGAACGCTTCCTGAATCCCGAAAGAGTATCCATGCCGGATATTGACGTGGACTTTGCGTATGAAGGCAGACAGCAGGTAATTGATTATGTGATAGAAAAATACGGAGCTTCAAAATGCGTGCAGATAGTAACATTCGGTACACTTGCCGCAAAAGGAGTTATCCGTGATGTGACGCGTGTAATGGACCTGCCTTACTTACGAGGCGACCAGCTTGCAAAGCTTGTGCCCAATGAACTGAATATCACGCTCAAAAAGGCTCTTGAAGAAAATAAGGATTTTAAGAAGCTTTATGATGAGGATGATGAGGTAAAAGAAATAATAGATATGTGTATGAAGCTTGAAGGGCTTCCGAGACACACATCCATCCATGCTGCAGGCATACTTATCACGCCTGAGGATACGGATAAATATGTGCCCCTTTCAAGAGGCGCAAACGGGGAAATAACCACCCAGTATACAATGACGACATTGGAAGAGCTCGGTCTTCTTAAGATGGACTTTTTGGGATTAAGGACGCTTACAGTCATCAAGGATGCGGTAGATGCGGCAAATGCGAGACATCCGGGACTTGAGCTTGATATTGACAGGATAGATTATGACGATCCGAAGGTCATGGAATATATCGGGACGGGGAATACGGCAGGCATATTCCAGCTTGAATCCGGCGGAATGCAGGTATTTATGAAAAGGCTAAAGCCGAAAAGCCTTGAGGATATCATAGCGGGGATAGCTCTTTACAGACCCGGGCCCATGGATTTTATACCAAAGTATATCGAGGGTAAGAATAATGCCGGAAATGTTAAATATGACTGTCCCGAGCTTAAGCCCATACTCGAATCGACCTACGGCTGCATAGTATATCAGGAGCAGGTAATGCAGATAGTGCAGCAGCTTGGTGGATATACGCTTGGACGGGCCGATCTGGTACGCCGCGCAATGAGCAAGAAAAAGCAGTCTGTGATGGAGGAGGAGCAGGCAAACTTTGTCTACGGAAATGAGGAGCAGGGTGTTCCGGGATGTGTAAAACGGGGTATAGATGAAAATGCTGCAAAAAAGATATACGGGGATATGATGGATTTTGCTAAATACGCATTCAATAAATCCCACGCAGCCTGCTATGCCTATGTTACAATGCAGACGGCATATTTAAAGTACTATTATCCCGTGGAATTCATGGCATCACTCCTTACAAGTATAATGGACAACACGGTAAAGGTTTCAGAATATATCCTCTGCTGCCGGAATATGGGGATAAAGATCCTTCCGCCTGATATAAATGACGGATTCCCGGGCTTTACCGCTGCCGGAGATAATGCCATCAGGTACGGGCTTTGCGCGATAAAGGCGGTGGGGCGCCCTGTCATAAGCCGTATCATAGCGGAAAGAGAGGCAAACGGAAAATTCAGGGATCTGAGGGATTTTATAAAAAGGACAGTCGGGAAGGATGTAAACAAAAGGGCTGTGGAGAGCTTTATAAAATCCGGTGCGCTGGATTCCCTGCTGCAGGGACATAACAGACGGGATTTCATCATGGTTTACCAGCTTATGATAGACAATATCTACAGCGAGAAGAAGAAAAACACCGAGGGACAGATGAGCTTCTTTGACATCTTAAGCGATAAGGATGTGACGGAGGATAATTCGGAGTTTGAGATCAGGATACCGCATGTTGAGGATTTTGAGGAATGGAGACGGCTTGCGTATGAAAAAGAGGTGACAGGCGTATATATCACAGGACACCCTCTTCAGGAGTACGAGGGACTCTGGAGAAAAAATATCACCCTGAAAACAACGGATTTTTTAAGAGACGAAGCTACAGGGAAGGTATCTCCGGGTGAAGGTGATAAAGCCACGATCGGCGGACTCATCACGGATATCAGTGTAAAGATAACCAAAAAGGGAGATTCGATGGCTATACTTAATCTCGAGGATCTGGTGGGTAACGTCGAGGTGCTGGTCTGGCCGAAGCAATATGAAATTTACAGGGATAAGCTGGAAGTAGATAATAAGGTATTCATTACAGGGAGAGTCAGGATAGAGGATGAAAAGGACGGACAGCTTGCGGCGGATTCCATTATGTTTTTTGAGGAAATGCCGCAGAAGATCTTTTTAAGATATAAGAATATGGAGACTTATGAGGCCGGAAAGGATGAGCTTGAACGGCTCTTGAGGTCGGCTCCCGGAAACGATGAGGTCTGCATCTATCTGGAAACGGAAAAAAAGCAGAAGAAATATTCAAATAAAATAGATTCCGCAAGGCTCCTGCCCTTATTAAAGGACCTTTACGGGGATGAAAATGTCAGGCCGGCGGATCATACCTGATATTGAACGGCCGGAAAAAATAGATTATAATGACTCCTAGTATATATTAAATACAATGATATCGGCGTCAAAAGCACTTCGTGCTGTTTTAGGATACAATATATAGTTATTTCGAGCAAGCTCGATAACTATATATTGTATCCTAAAGGTGCTAAAGCACCTTTTGACGCTTATATCATACAATTGTTTATTGCATTTACCATATTGTCAGTTTTTTCATATAGGAGGATGCTCTATGGCTGAAAGAAAAAAGATAAAAAAGATCGGGGTACTCACCAGCGGGGGCGATGCTCCGGGAATGAATGCGGCGATCAGGGCTGTAGTCAGAAAGGCTATAGTCAATGGAATGGATGTCGTAGGCATACAAAAAGGATATCAGGGGCTGCTTGCCGAGGAATTTATAGAGATGAATTCCAGAAGTGTTTCAGACAGTGTCCAAAAGGGCGGTACGATATTAAGGACAGCAAGAAGCGAGGAATTTGCCACTGAAGCGGGCAGGAACAAGGCAGCGGATATCTGCAGGAAGCATAAGCTTGAGGCAATAGTGGTCATAGGCGGAGACGGCTCCTACAGAGGAGCGCAGAGTCTGTCGAGTGCGGGAATACCGGTTATGTGTCTTCCGGGCACCATAGATCTGGATATCGCCTGCACGGAATATACGATAGGCTTTGATACGGCGGTAAATACCGCGCTTCAGGCCATCGATAAGGTAAGGGATACTTCTTCCTCCCATGAAAGGTGCTCGATAATAGAGGTTATGGGACGCAATGCGGGTTATATAGCGCTCTGGTGCGGTGTTGCAAGCGGAGCCGAAGATATTCTCCTTCCCGAGAAATATAATTATGACGAGCAGGAGATAATAAACCACATAATAGAAAGCCGTAAGGTAGGAAAGACACATCACCTTATAATAAATGCGGAGGGTATAGGACATTCCACATCCATGGCAAGAAGGATAGAGGCTGCTACCGGTATGGAGACAAGGGCAACGATACTCGGATATATGCAAAGAGGCGGTTCGCCGACCTGTAAGGACAGATATTATGCTTCAATGATGGGCGCGATGGCATCGGATCTTCTCTCACAGGGAGCCGTAAACAGGGTGATAAGCTACAGGCACGGTGAATTTGTGGATTTTGATATAGATGAGGCTCTTGCTATGAAGAAGGAGATTCCCGAGAGTCAGTACGAGATAGCCAGAGCGCTTTCAAGATAAGGATGGAAAGACTTACAAACAGACAGTATAAAGAGATAAGAGCGCTGATAGAAAGGAATGGAGCCAGAAAAAAAAGCGGACTCTTTACCGCCGAAGGAGAGAGGTTCTTTAAGGAGATACCTGAAGAGCTTATCTCCATGGTGGTGGTATCCGAAGGATTTTCAAAAGCCAATCCGGGGATCGGCGCTTTCGTTTTAAATGACGATAAATATGCCGCACTCTGCGATACGAAGCATCCGCAGGGGATACTGGCGGTCATAAAAAAGCCTGTATGGAAAAAGGAAGACTTTTTTGCAAATGCGGATAAAGAGAGTCTCTTTCTCCTGCTTGAAGGCATAAGAGATCCGGGTAATCTCGGAACCATAATCCGCACGGCAGAGGCAGCCGGTGTAAACGGGATAATCATGAGTTCAGATACGACGGATGTGTTTTCTCCCAAAACGGTGCGTTCAACAATGGGATCTGTATTCAGAGTTCCCTTTTTATATACGGATGACCTTAAGGGGGAGATCAGTGAGCTTAAAAAAAGGAATGTTACGGTATATGCCGCACATTTAGATGGCGGGGATATCACAGGCATCAGTCTTGCCCCCAAAAGAGCGTTTCTTATCGGAAACGAGGCTAACGGGCTTTCGGATGAGACCGCACATTTAAGTGACAGGCTGATAAAAATACCCATGAAGGGAAGGGTGGAATCCTTAAATGCCGCAGTTGCGGCAGCCGTGCTTATGTTCAGGTAAAAAGTATATATGATAAAAGTTCTTATAGTAGATGACGAATATATAATGCGCCAGGGGCTTAAGTATATGATCAGCTGGGAAGAGGAGGGCTATGAGATCCTCGGAGAAGCTACAAACGGCGAAGAGGCGTTAAGATCCTTAAAGGAGGAACAGCCGGACATCATAATCAGCGATATTGTGATGCCGGTGCTTGACGGCGCGGATTTTACCGAGGTCGTGCATCGTCTTTATCCTCAGATAAGGATCATAATATTAAGCGGCTACGATAAATTTGAATATGTAAAAAGCACATTTCAAAACGGGGTCACCGATTACATCCTGAAGCCGACCCTTACTCCCGATATATTAAGACAGGTATTAAGCAAGGCATCGGAGGGTCTTACGGTAAATGAAAAGCCTGCACAGAAAAATGCCGGACTTGAAAGAAGCCTCGGGAAATATCTGCAGGGTATGACTGATAAGATAGATAAGGAGCTGATAAAAAAAGAGCTTCCCATGTCACTTTTTACGCTATACGGGGTGGATATAAGCAGAAAAGACAGAAAAACCCCCGACCTTTCGGATGTACTTTTTTCGGGGATAAAAAAGGGCATAGCGGAAAGCAGCAGTAATCCGGATGGGATAAAGACCCTTGTGCTTATGTACAGGGAAGAAGCCGCCCTTGTGATCTTCAATCACGAGCATCATCATACGGCAAAGGTAAGGGAGCTTGCCGGAAGCATAAACGACAGACTGCTTGCGATGGATGATGTTTTCGGGGTGATAAGCAGGAGCTTTACGGATATAACCCGGCTGAGGGAGATAAGCAGAAATGATATATTCAGGAATCTTGAAAAATCCTTTTATTTTCCTTCGGAAAAGCTTCTTGAAGCAGAAAGCCTCAGCGATAAGACACTGCCCAGAAATGAAAGATTTGATTTCTTTAAGTTCAACACACTTTTAGCTGACAGGAATTTCTTAGAGGCGATCGGTGAGCTGAAGGCATACAACGAAAAAGCCCTGGAATATATGACCGATCCGTATGCCCTTAAAAACCAGATAAAGAATATGATCTACCATCTGCTTGATTATATGGATCTTGACCCGATCGAAGGCGAAGATAAAAGATACGGGTATTTCAAGGCAATAGATGACTCCAAGGATGTGAAAAGCTACAGGAAAGCGATGGAGGAGATCTTTAACGGGCTTGAGGGGCTTACGGGAAACAGTATCCCCGGCAGTGATGAGAATATGGAAAGGATAACCGCCTATATAAAAGACAATTACAGGGAGGACTTAAAGCTGGAGGATCTGGCGGATAAATTCGGCTTTAATTATCATTATCTTTCATCATATTTCAGTACCCATATGAAGGAGGGGTTTTCCGACTATCTGAACAGATACCGTATTAGGCAGGCGGCAAAGCTCTTAAAGGAGACCGGTGAGCCCATTTCATCCGTGGGACAGACGGTGGGATATTCCGATCACAGCTATTTCTGCAGGGTGTTTAAGAAGATAACGGGAAAAACGCCGTCGGAATACCGGCGTGAGAATTTCGTATGAAAAAACGCATAAACAATGTGATAAACAGCTTTTCGGGAAGGATAACCCTGCTGATGCTTGTGGGTATACTGCTGATAGCCGTTACGGTAAGCACCGTTGTTCTTTTTATGTCCAGAAATACCTTTAAGAATACCTATGCCATGTCGCAGGAAAAGGTATTTGAACAGATCGAAAAGGATATGAGCAATTTCAACGACCAGCTTGAAAATGTTATCGATACTGTGGATTCAAGCTGGGCATTCAGAAGGTTTCTGATGGCGGATTCCCCGCTGAGTAATTTACAGACCTTTCAGAATATATACCGCATGGAAAAGGAGCTTGAGGAAAATAAGCCCGCGGGTCTTGACAGACTCAACATACTGATAATCGGAAAAAACGGCGAAAGCTATCTTTCAAGGACGGAAACGGTGACCATGAGTTATGATGCCATATGGGAAT
The DNA here is from genome assembly GCA_017633935.1 of Lachnospiraceae bacterium. Taxonomy (GTDB): domain Bacteria; phylum Bacillota; class Clostridia; order Lachnospirales; family Lachnospiraceae; genus NK4A144. The sequence continues at coordinate 31,564 of JAGBOJ010000021.1, forward strand.
CAGTGCCTGTAAAGAGGGCCGTAAATGAGCCTGACGTGATCCATTATATGAGTATGTATGACGGATATACCGCTACCGCAAAGGAAACCAGTGTAGTGATAGTTTCCAAGGCTCTTTACTACAGGGAAAGCAGGGACATATATGCCGTGGTGCTGATCACCTTAAGCCGTGAGCAGATGATGTCCCTCTATGACTATTATATAAATGATAATAATTCGCTTTATCTTGTGGATGAAAGCGACACGGTCCTTGTTTCAAACGATCTGCCCTCGATCGGAAAGAAAATGGAAAACGAGTGGTACGGGAGCGTAAAGGACTCCGGTGACGGAAGGATAAGCTACGGCTCGGGTCTCGATCTTACGATAGAAAAAGCCGCCCTGCCGTTTATGGACTGCACGCTGTACGGTGTCATCAATAATGAGAGTGCCTTAAAGGGGCTTTACAACACCTCCCTGCTGGTGGCGATATGTGCCTTGATCGGTGCCCTTATACTGATATTGTGTGTATATCTTACAAATAAGACCACAGCCCCTTTATCTCAGCTTGTGGGGAGGATGTCAAAGACGCGGCAGGAGGAATTTACGGAATATATGCCGGTCGAAGGGACTATTGAGGTAAGGCAGCTTGCAAAGACCTATAATGGTATGCTCGATGATATCAAAAACTATATAAGTGAGCTGATAAAGATACAGCAGGATAAGCGCGCTGCCGAGATCAAGGCTCTTCAGATGCAGATAAATCCTCATTATATATACAATACCCTTGCCAGCATAAAATGGATGGTCTATCAGGGAAATGTGGAAAAGACGACCGCTATGATAGATGCGTTTATCAGCCTTTTGAGGAATACTATAAGCAATGCGGATGAATTTATCACGATAGATCAGGAAGTGGAAAATCTGAACAATTATATACTCATAAACAGGGCGCGCTACGGTGATGCCGTACAGGTGGAGTTTTACGTATCCGCAAACTGCACGGACTGCCTGCTGCCAAAGCTGTTATTACAGCCCTTTGTGGAAAATGCCTTTTTCCATGCCTTTCCCTCGGGAATGTCGGGTATGATAGAGATATATATGAAAGAGAAGGAAGGAAAGCTTGAGATAAGGATATGCGATGACGGGATAGGAATGGACAGTGACAAGGCAAGAAATGTTTTAAACAGCGATAACGGTAAGGAGCATTTTTCCGGAATAGGTGTGCATAATGTAAAGGAAAGGCTTGAGCTCCTTTACGGCAGGGAATACGGGGTAGAGATAAAGAGCGGTGAAAATAAGGGAACACAGGTGACTGTTACTCTGCCGGCTGTGAGGAAGAAATATGAATAAGATAAAGACGGGGATGATCCTTTTTATATTAATAACGGCGGTTTTGTCGGGGTGCTCAGATAATAAGACCGAACAGGCTCAAAAAACGGTTAAGACCGAGGCCATGGAAGAGGTTGAGGTATGGCTTTGGGATGAGACCTTTAATGTAAAAGCGGCACGGATGGCAGCAAAGATATACGAAGCCGACAATCCCGGTGTCAATATCGTAGTCAGATCAAGGGAAAGAGAAGAGATATTATCGGATATCCAGAGGCTGCTTTCCGCTAAAATGTACGATAGCCTTCCCGATGTGATCATGATGGAGGATTATGACGCGCAGGGTGTATTATCGAGCTTTGACGAGGAATTCTGCGAACTGAGCGATAAGGTGGATTATGAAAGATTTTCCGAATATAAGCTTCGTGTATGCGAATGGGACGGGAAAAGGTACGGGATACCCTTTGACAGCGGTGCGACTGCGCTTTTTTACAGAAGCGATATTTTAGAGGAGGCGGGCTACACGGCATCCGATATGGCAGACCTTACATGGGATGAATTCATAGAGATAGGCAGGGATGTCTATCAAAAGACAGGGATACCGATGATCACCATAGATCCCACGGATATGAGCCTGTGCCGCATCATTATGCAGAGCTGCGGAAGGTGGTATGTAAAGGACGACGGAACGACTCCGGATATAGCGGAAAACGATGCACTGCTCGGAGCGCTTAAGGTGTATGAAAAGCTTATAATAAGCAATGCCGGAAAGAGCGTGAACGGATGGGACGATTTTATCTCGGCCTTCCAGAAGGGTGAGGTGGCAGCTGTCATAACGGGCTGCTGGGTGGTGTCGAATATCAAGGCAGTGCCGGAGCAGAGCGGACTGTGGAGAGCGACACAGATACCGGTTTTGGATGAAAATCCTGACAGTGTGCCTATGTCAAATATCGGAGGCAGCTCGTGGTATGTGTTAAAACACGGGAAAAATCCCGAAGCCGCAGTGGATTATGTGGCTGATATGTTCGGAAACAATGATGAATTTATGGATATCCTTATAAATGAGATAGGTATCACGCCTGCAGTTAAGAATCCGGCTGTATATAAGAGCTATGAGCAGACAGATCCATTCTTCGGAAATCAGAGGATAACAAAATTCTTAACCGAGATGACCGAGAACATACCCCCTGTAAATTACGGCAGCAGCACCTATGTGATAGAGGATATGGTTGAGGAGGAATACCAGAATTACTTTATTGACCGCAGATACGAGGAATGTCTTATGGCTGTTGAAAGCAAGGCGGCAGCGATCATGCGGTGATAAAGCAGTGATAAAGATAGTCCTAATTTCTTAAAAAAGTCCAAGTCAGATCGGTTCAATCCAAAGATTTTAAAATTTAAGACAAATAAAATTCTATTTATGCCTTCATAAAAAATGATAAAGTCTGAATTAACAGATTACTGTTCACTTTGTTTTTATGGAGGTAAAAATGAAAAAGAAAATCGTTTCAGTGCTTTTAACAGCAACAATGGCAGTTTCACTGCTTGCAGGATGCGGATCATCAGCGGCTCCCGCGGCTGATACAGGCGCGGCACCCGCCGAAGAAGCGGCAGAGGCTCCCGCAGAGGATGCGGCTCCCGCAGAAGAAGCAGCGGATTCGGGTGAGGCAGCAGACAGCGCGGCAGCATCAGGCGATAACAGCCTTACTGTATGGGCATGGGATGCAAACTTCAATATTCCCGCACTTCAGGCAGCAGCAGATGATTACAAGGCAAATGTGGATGACACCTTTGTTCTTAATATCGAAGAGCAGTCACAGTCATCCGATGTAGAGAATGCCATCACACTTGCAGGCTCTTCGGGAGATTATTCACAGCTTCCCGATATCGTACTTTTCCAGGATCACTACATTCAGAGATATGTTGCGGATTATCCGGACGCATGGGTAGATGTGGACGATGCGGATGTTGACTGGTCCGATTTCGGAGAGGAAAAGCTTTCATATTCGACCATCGGCGGAAAGCATTACGGATTCCCGGTAGATAACGGTACTGCGATCTTCGCTTACAGGGTAGACCTTCTTGAAGAGGCAGGCTACACGATCGACGATATGACAGACTGCACATGGGAGAAATTCATCGAAGTAGGTGAGAAGGTTTATGAGAAGACCGGAAAATATCTCCTTTCAATGGACGGAGACGGAAACGACCTCTTCTACCTTATGCTTCAGGCTGAGGGACAGTCACAGTTCAAGGACGGACAGCCCTACATTACGGAAAACGAAACACTTGTAGAGATCGTAAATATCATCCACGAGATGTGTGAGAAGAATGTATGCTACCTTGCAAATGACTGGTCAGACTACACAGACCAGACCATCATGGGCGATATGGTTGCAGGCGTTATGAACGGAAACTGGATCATTCCTACGATCCGTCAGGTAGCCGAGAACTCAGGTAAGTGGGAGATCACAAACATCCCCACCATCAAGGGCGGCGGCGGATATGCAGCAAACGGCGGTTCTTCACTCTATGTGACAAGCAACTGCAAGAACCCCGAGCTTGCAAAGAAGTTCCTTGCATACACCTTCGGCGGAAGCACAGAGACCTATGATAATGCACTCAGGAACGGCGGTGTAGTTACATGCTGCATCTCGGCAGGTAAGTCGGATGTATATAACGAAGGCGTTGAATACTTCAACAACACTCCTATCTATGCACAGATCGTTGAGATGGGCGGACATGTTCCGGTAGTTGAGCAGAGCGATTTCCACTATACGGCACGTCAGTATCTTGCGGCAGCAATGATCAACATCAATAACGGTGCGGATGTGATGAGCGAGCTTCAGAATGCCGAAGACCAGCTTAAGTTTGAGATGGAAGGCGCGGCACAGTGAAAGATTGAGACTCTGCAGGAGTATTACTTTCAGAAGCCGGAAAAAGTCGTACCGGATGACATAAGACAGATAGAGCAGGTAAAATAAGACCGGGCTCTGCGACAAAATATAGTAAACGACATTATAAAAAGAACGGGGAACCGGACTTCCGGTTTCCCGTTAAGATTAAAAGAAGAAGGGGGACAAGCCTTGAATAAAAAAGGAAAGAGTATAGGAGCAAAACAGAGAAGGGCGGGCTGGATATATCTGATGCCTGCTACGATACTGCTCTTTGTGATGAGCTTTTATCCGATAATCCAAGCTCTCATAACATCCTTCAGGACGGGACCGTCTTCGAGGATGAAGTGGGCGACACCCGTATACTGGAACTACACCAGAATGTTTCAGGACAAGCTTTTTATGCGTTCGGTGGGGAATACCTTCCTGTATCTTCTGATACAGGTGCCCATCATGTTGATATTGGCAATTCTGCTTGCGCAGATACTTAATAATAAGGATCTTAAATTCAAGGGATTTTTCAGGACATGCGTGTTCCTTCCCTGTGCGACCTCACTGGTTTCGTATTCGCTTATATTCAAGTCGCTCTTTGCCACGCAGGGCCTTATGAACAGTATTCTCACAAGCTTAGGCATATTAAAGGAAAATTATAACTTTCTCGGTAATCCCGGCAGTGCGAAGGCAGTCATAATAATCGCGCTGCTCTGGAGATGGACAGGCTACAATATGGTATTTTATCTTGCGGGACTTCAGGGAATAGAATACTCTGTTTACGAGGCCGCAAAGATAGACGGGGCAAGCCCATGGAGAACCTTCTGGGATATCACGGTACCGCTCCTTCGGCCCACCATCATAATGACATTTATAATGTCGATAAACGGTACGCTGCAGCTCTTCGACGAGTCCGTGAACTTAACAAGCGGAGGTCCGGCAAATTCGACGATCACCATGTCCCACTATATTTACAACAATTCCTTCGGACAGGGTGTCGCAAACTTCGGTTATGCTTCGGCAATGTCGTTCTTCGTATTTATTCTGGTTGCCATCCTTGCGGCGATCAATATGAAGGTAGGTGATACGCGTGACTAAGAAAAACAGATCGATGGTACAAAGAAGGCTGATACCCAGCTACATATTTCTGATAATAGTTTCATTCATATCGGTATTCCCGCTCTACTGGATGATGACTGCCGCCACAAATACCACGGTGGATGTGGCAAGAGGAAAGATCATATTCGGAAGCCATCTTGCGGAAAATATGTCAAAGCTCCTTGCCGGTCAGAACCTTTGGGGGTCTATGGGAAATTCCTTCCTGTATTCCCTGGCGCAGACACTGGTTGCCATATTTGTCTGCTCACTGGCAGGCTACGGCTTCGAGCTTTATCATGACAATGCAAAGGACAGGCTCTTTGCCATATTGCTCCTTGCCATGATGGTTCCCGGAGTGGCAACGATGATACCTCTTTTTAAGATGATGTCGAAAATGGGCTTTTTGAACACTGTCTGGGGCTTTATGCTTCCGGCGATCTCCACTCCGTTTCTTATAATGATGTTCAGACAGAATTCGAGGAGCTTCCCAGTGGATATAATGGAGGCGGCAAGAATCGACGGACTTTCGGAATTCGGTATCTACTGGAGGATGTATATGCCGGTTATGAAGGCTACCTATGCAGCAGCCGGTGTTATCACTTTTATGAACGCATGGAATGCTTATCTCTGGCCGAGGGTAGTCATGACGGACCCGAAGGCTCAGACAATGCCGATGCTCATTGCCAATCTGGCAGCGGGCTACAGTGTGGATTACGGAGTGCTGATGCTCGGAGTTCTTTTCTGCTCGATACCCACAATGATAGTATTCTTCGTACTGCAGAAGCAGTTCGCGGAAGGTATCACGGGATCGGTAAAATAAAAGAAGCTTAAATTTTGATCTCCTGCCCTGATCTTTTTATACTGGTTAACGTTAATGAGTGCCGAAGGCACGAATTTAGGTTAACCGCATATACCGCGGAACAGTTGATAAAAACAGCAATTGATTTCGTTCGCGAGTATAATAGGATCGGGACAGGGGATTTTTTGCTTTATCGCATATATACGGTAAGGTGGTCGCAGGGAATCCTTTTATATTCTTCGCTTTCAAGAGACATTCCGAGGATACCGCCCCATTCGTTTTCGTTGGGTACAGGGTCGGCTTCTATATCACCGCAGGTATCATAAGATCCCACATCGGCGTCTAAGACAAAGACAGTGTCCGGCTTTCTGTCCGGATATAAAGAATAGAATTCTTCAAGCCTCTTACTGTTTATCATATTTCTCCAGGTAGAAGGTGCGGCACAGCGCATATCACAGGCAAGATATCCCCAGGGGAGCAGCTTGGAAAAAAGCACATATCCTTCATCCTTTGAATATTTCTTTATATCCGAAAGAACGGAGGTATAGACCTTTGAATGTTCGTCAGTGGTATAAAGTCCGGCTGCGGGACCCTCAGTGAGACAGACGGTTAATCCGGTTAAGGGGGCATCGCGGTAGACATTAATAAATCTCAATACAGCGGTATGCAGAAGGAATAAGGATATTATAAAGATCAGTACAGGCGGGATGAGCTTTTTTACGATCCCGGCAGAAGGATCATCTTCATTACACCTTATAAAATCAAAAATGAACAATATTGATGCGACACAGGCTATACCGTGCCCGATAGAAAGCACATAAAGCTCGCCGTTTGAAGAGTAGCTGTAGGTCATTGAAAAGATAAGGCCGCCGATAAACAGGGAAATAAAGGAAAACAGGTCTTTTCCCGCGCACATAAAAAACAGCGGTCCTGCAAAAAGGGCGAGTGCGGTATTCATATATCCGGTATGTCCGAGACTTAAGGAGCCGTACCATATAAAGAGCAGGCAGTCGGCGGCAAATATGTAAGGGGCAAGCTTTTTAAACCTGTTGGAGAGAAGTCCGAGGAAGGCGAGCACAAAGCTTAAATAAAAGACTTTTCCGTACACATCCGAGATCGAAGTGAAAAATTTCTTAAAAGGAGCGACCAGACTGGTCTGATGTTCGTCATCGGAAAGGACATAGGGCAGGAATTCAAAGAGATTGCCGATGCTGTTGCCGCTTGCGTAAAGGTAGATCAAAAACAGTATCAGAGCGGCACCGATACCGAAGGTCGTGTAAATCA
>JAGBOJ010000022.1 GCA_017633935.1 Lachnospiraceae bacterium
AAAAGCTATGACAGATACATTAAGTTTGTCTTTATAACCGGAGTGACGAAGTTTTCCAAGGTAAGTCTTTTCAGCGACTTAAACCAGCTTAGAGATATATCCCTGTCATCTGAATACAGCGGGATCTGCGGGATAACGGAAACAGAGCTTAAAAGTAATTTCATGCCTGAGATAGAAGCCATGGCGGATAAACGACACATGACAAGGGAAGAGTGTCTTGCCGAGCTCAAGCGGATGTATGACGGTTATCATTTCCATCATGAAAGTGAGGGGGTATATAATCCCTTCAGTGTGCTTAATTCACTTGAGGAGAAGGATTTCGGAATGTACTGGTTTGCCACGGGGACACCGACCTTTCTCATAGATAAACTCAAGGAATCGGATTTTGATGCCAAGCAGTTTTCAGGTGATGATTACTATGAGGAGGAAGGGTCACTTACGGATTACAGGATGGATAATGAGGACCCGGTGCCTCTTTTTTATCAGACAGGATACCTGACCATCAAGGGGTTTGATGAGGAATTCAGAAGCTATGCCTTGGGTTATCCCAATCAGGAGGTGAAATACGGCTTTTTAAGGAGCCTTGCACCGTATTATCTTTGTGCGGAGAAGGAAGCGAGACCCCTCGATGTCAGAAGCTTTGTAAAAGACATCCGGAGCGGCAGGACCGACAGCCTTTGCGAGCGTTTCACGGCGCTCTTTGCCCGGCTGCCTTACCCGGATGATGAAAGACAGGTGGAGCAGAACTTCCAGAACGTGATCTACATCGTATTTATGCTTCTTGGGCAGTTTACAATGACAGAGATACACAGCGCAAAGGGAAGGGCTGACTGTATAGCAGAGACTGATGATTATGTATATATATTTGAATTTAAGCGGGATAAGGACGCAGACGAGGCATTAAAGCAGATAGAGGATATGGGCTATGCAAAGCCCTATGCAGCAGACAAGAGAACTCTTCTTAAGATCGGTGTCAGCTTTAATTCAAAGGAAAGGACTATAGACGGCTGGAAGGTGGTACGGGAAGAATAACAGAGGGCGCTTATCGTAGGCAGTTGGAAAAAGGAGGATTAATAAGGATGAAAAAAGCAGTCAGATTTGTAGCTATTATTATGTCAGCAGCTGTGATGCTTGCCGGTTGCAGTGCTGCCGTGCAGGAATCCGTCGGGATCGCAGAAAATTCCGGGCAGCAGGGATCAGGCGTGGGTGAAACAGATTCCGGGCAGCAGGGATCAGGCGGGATCGCAGAGGAATCCGGGAAACAGGAATCCGTCGCGGATGAAGCAGACTCTAAACAGCAGGAGACAGATGAGGCAGAAGCTTCCCCGGCTGATTTAGGCCTTAATACCGATGTCAAGGAGGCAACACAATTTACCATTGATGCAAACGATCAGGTATATGCGCTGCTTGATTTTGATGATGAAAGTGAGCTGGAGAATGCAAAAAGAGGTCTAATCGCTGCTCCTGATGAGCTTGAGATAAAAACGGATACCGGTAAGGTGGCATGGAGCCAGAAGGCGTATGCATTCCTTGAAAAGGATGCCCCGCATACCGCCAATCCCAGCCTCTGGAGAAATGCACAGCTCAACCATATATACGGTCTGTTTGAAGTCGCGGACGGTATCTATCAGGTAAGAGGCTATGATATGTCAAATATCACGTTCATAAAGGGTGAAACGGGCTGGATAGTATACGATCCTCTTATGACTGTTGAATGCGCACAGGCTGCTTTTGATCTTGTAAAGGAGAACATCGGCGATTACCCGGTGAAGGCTGTTTTGTATTCACATTCACATGTGGATCACTACGGCGGTGTGGCAGGTATAGTTTCCGAGGAGCAGGTTAATGATGAGGGGATACTTATAATAGCTCCCGAAGGCTTTGAAGAGCACGCTGTATGCGAAAATGTTTATGCCGGAAACGCCATGGCAAGGCGCGCGTCTTACCAGTACGGCACTCTGCTTGAGGGAAATGAGACCGGCTCTTTGTGCATAGGCATCGGAATGGGTCAGTCCAAGGGGAATACATCGTATATATCCCCCAATACTACTATAGAGAGGACAGGACAGACGCTCACGGTCGACGGCGTGATAATGGAATTCCAGCTGACTCCCGGTACTGAGGCTCCGGCTGAGATGAACACATGGTTTCCGCAGAAGAATGCCCTCTGGATGGCGGAAAACTGTACCGGAACACTTCATAACCTCTATACGCTCCGTGGTGCCGAGGTGCGTGACGGGCAGGCATGGGCCGAATTTCTGATGGAGACGCTGAAGCTTTACGGAGATAAGGCTGAGGTAGTATTCCAGGCACATAACTGGCCGCATTGGGAGAATAAAAATATCCTGAAATATATCGCAAATACAGCGGCAGTGTATAAGTTTATCAATGACCAGACTCTGTATTATCTAAATCAGGGTTATACAAGCACCGAGATCGCAAATATGATAAAGCTTCCCGATGAACTCGAAAAGGTGTGGTACACGAGACAGTATTACGGAACAGTTGCCCATAATTCAAAAGCGGTATATCAGAAATATATGGGATGGTACGATGCGAATCCGGTGCATCTTAGACAGCTTTCTCCGTCTGAAAGTGCGAAGAAATATGTTGAGTACTTAGGTGATACGGATGAAGTCTTAAGGAAGGCAAAAGAGGATTATGATAAGGGTGAGTATCAGTGGGTCGCAGAGATAACGAACATGCTCGTATTTGCTGATCCCGATAATACCGAGGCAAGGCTTTTATGCGCGGATGCACTTGAACAGCTCGGTTATCAGGCTGAGAGCGGAACATGGAGAAATGCCTACCTGTGCGCCTCACAGGAACTGCGTTTCGGAACAAACACCGATGAGGCAACAAGGGCGGCGTCAAAAGGCGGGCTGGCATCTCATATGACTCCGCTGATGATCCTTCAGTATATCGGTATCGTTACGGATACTATGAAGATACAGGATCTTACATTTACCGCAAATATCATCCTTCCGGATGATTCGTATGTTCTCTTTGTTAAGGATGGAGTGGTGTTGTACGAAAAGGGAGCCCTGCTTGATGATCCCGATACAACATGGACGACGAACAAGGCGGGGCTGTTTGCCATAGTTAATAAGGATGAGGAAGCGATCAGCAGGCTTGTGACCCAGTCAGGCGATGAAACACTTCTTGCCAAGCTCCTTGAAGGTGTGACCGGCTTCGGTGATGCAAAATACTTTAATATCGTGGAGCCGTAAATACCGGAGGAAGAATCAATCCGCTGCCTCACTGAGTACCGCATAGCCTTCGCAATGAATTTCGCTATCAGATGCGCAGTATGAACAGCGACATACGAGGCGGAAGAAGGAGTCGATGGTCGCTGCTCGTCCGGTGGACGAGTGCTTAGCGGCGACCGTAGTGAAACGTAGAGTCCATCGACGACTGATGACAACGAAGCAGGTCACTGTTCAGACAAGCAGATGATGGCGATATTTAGTGACCGTAGTAATAGATCCTGGTGGAATAAAAATAAGAGAGGAATCGATTGTGGTTGAAGCTTTGAAGGGGAGGTTATCATGAAAAAAACGGCGTCTGTAGTGATGCTTACATTTATTATGGTGATCCTTAGCGCCTGTTCCGTTCTGCAGGGTATAGGCGCGGAGACTGCATCGGCAGGCGGTGCGGGCGAGCCTGAGACAGAGGATTCGGCCGAGACAGAGGTTACGGCTGAGAAAGAGCAGGTTGATTATGATGAACTGCTTGAGGATATGCAGCAGGCGGCTGTGGCAAATCCATGGGGCGATACTCAGGTTCTGTCCGTGGCCGAGGAGTATTCGGGCGTGCATTTTGATCCGCCTGAGGAAAGCTGCCTGCCCGATGGGCTTTCACTTGAGATCTACAGGTATATGGAGGAGATCATAGAAGCTCGGTACTCAGGTGGGGATAACGTTCTGATCATCAGAAAATCGAATACGATAAAGGGGCAGGATCTGTCCGGAGATTACAACCGCTATCCGGCGGAACGGGTAGTGATGATACAGGGGATGGCGGTTACCTGCCTTGGAGACGGGGACCTCATAAATTCTGCATTCTATGATAATGAAAACGGGCATTTTTCCATTGTCTGCAATATCGGTGAGGAGGGAAGCGGCCTAACCGAAGCCCAGCTGAAAAAATTCATTGAAGGCGAAAGCGTCCCGGACAGTGAGAAGGGCTCTGAGCCGGAGAGCGTATCATACAGTACATCATATTCCTTCAGGAGTCCGGAATTATTGATGTCACATTTTACCAAGCATGGCATAGACATGGGCTTTACCACTCCGGAAGCCTATGAGGAGGCCGCCTCAAGAGTGGTTACAAATCCGGCTGCCCTGCACAAAACAGAGGCTGAGGATGGTGATGATGTTTATTATGTAGAGGATACGAATGAATTTGTTGTGATGAGCAGGGACGGATTCATACGGACGTATTTCAATCCTGACAGAGGGAAGGCTTATTTTGACAGACAGTAAAAAAACAGATTTATTATGAGAGGGATATGAAAATGAAAGGGGTTATCAAAAGGGTTATGGCGGTTTTTCTTTCATTGATGCTGGGGCTGATGCTTGCAGCTTGTGGAGGAAAGGAGGCGGAGCAGAAATCAGGCATACAGGAAGCGGAAAGAAATCTTAAAGAGGTTTGGAATAATTGTAAACAAAAATTCGGAGGGTTGATGGTGTAAACCTACAGCCCTCCGATTTTAAATCACATAAGGAATTTTGTGATCCTTACTTCCAGATCCTTCCGTTCATATCTACCGCAAAGACATTGCCGCATATACATCTGTAGGCATTGAGATTGGCTTCGTGATTCTCTTCGTATCCCGTGAAATCCGAAGCATCGCTTCTGCCGCAGAAGGGGCATTTGATCTCAAAACCGGCTGCGTATCCGCCCCATTCCTCGTATCCGCCGGATACGTTTTCAAGAGCCTCATCACTGACACCGGTTTTTTTATCCAATGTGATATCCGTTTGTTTAAGCATGCTGATGTCAATCTTATCAGACATATTCATTACCTCCTTTTTGCGGGGGCTGTAAAATGCCGCAAATAAAAGCCGGCCGCATTCTGCGCCCCGTTATTCCTTTGTTTCACTTAATTATACGCACCGGATATTATGATGGCAATAAAAATGTTGCGGTGAATCGAAGAATACAGCAGGAAACAGCTTATGTGTTATAATGATCCGGTAGCGGGATAAAAAAGGGATCGAAAAAGCGTTTGAGGTGAAAATTTATGATGAACAGGGTTACGGAGGTTATGCAGACCGTACTGCCGGTGTTTTTAATGCTTGTGACGGGAATGGTCTTGAGAAGCAGGAATATAATATCGAGGGAGGGCATAAATGCCTTAAAGAAGGTGGTTGTAAACATATCGCTGCCGGCAGTGCTTTTGGGGGCTTTTGCAACCTCCTCATATTCGGTCATGGATATCGTGGTGCCGCTTCTTATGTTCCTTATCTGCTGCATGGCATGGGGGATGGGACTTGTATCGGCAAAGCTTTTTAATATGAAGTCAGGCTTTGTCCCGTTCCTGACTACGGGCTTTGAAGCGGGTATGCTTGGCTATGCGCTTTTCAATATGCTCTACGGGACGGAAAAAACGACAGATTTTACAAGGATAGATCTGGGGCAGGTGCTTTTCGTGTTCACTCTCTATAAGATCCTTCTCGGTCGGAATTTCGGGGATAAGAAGCCTGCAAAGCTCCTGATTAAAGAAATGCTCCTTTCGCCTATCATAATAGCCATCTTCGCAGGAGTCCTGATAGGGGCAACGGGCTTATATAAGGCGCTTATCCCATCGGGGTTAAACGGGGTCTTTACGGCGTGTACGGATTTCTTTTCGGCACCGACGAGTGCGATCATTTTGCTGACGATAGGATATGATCTTGTTTTTTCCGATATTCCATGGATTCCGGCGTTAAAGGCCGTAATGCTCCGGTTTGTTATTATGCTCCTTATGAGATGCCTTTTGGTGGCAGTCCTTGATATCATATGGAAGGATTCGGGGCTGACGCAGGCCGTAAATTTGATGTTCATACTGCCTCCGCCCTTTGTGCTGCCCGTATTTGCGGATGATGAAAAGCAGAGGGTATATGTGTCCTCGGTCTTATCCCTGTCGACGCTTGCAGCCATAATCGGCTTTGCGGTGCTGGCTGCATGGCATCCGTTATGAAAATCCCGCTTGCTGAATCTATAACAGGTGTAGTAATATATAAGCGTTCATTTTCAGCAATACCAGACCATTTATAAAAGGGGAATGTTATGACGGAGATTGAAACCAAGGAACTTCAGGACAAGGCATCGGTGCTGATTGAGGCTCTGCCTTATATACAGCAGTTTAACAGGCGTATAATCGTGATAAAATACGGCGGTTCTGCCATGTCTTCAGACGAGATCAAGACGAATGTGATAAAGGATGTCACATTGCTCAAGCTGGTGGGCTTTAAGCCGATCATAGTTCACGGAGGCGGCAAGGACATCAGCAAATGGGTTGAAAAGGTCGGAATGGAGGCTAAGTTTGTAAACGGCTTAAGGGTTACGGATGCCGACACGATGGAGATCGCGGAGATGGTCTTAAACAAGGTCAACAAAAACCTTGTACAGCTCGTGGAGGAGCTGGGTGTCAAGGCGGTCGGGATCTCGGGCAAGGACGGGCATCTTTTGCATGTTAAGAAGAAGTATTCTGACGGAAAGGATATCGGCTATGTGGGCGAGATAACCGCTGTCGATCCGAAGATCCTGTTTGACCTGCTTGAGAGGGATTTTCTTCCGATCGTGGCTCCCACGGGTCTTGATGATGATTATAAAACATATAACATTAACGCCGATGATGCCGCCTGTGCGATCGCCAAGGCGGTCGAGGCCGAAAAGCTGGCGTTTCTTACCGATATCGAGGGTATATACAGGGATATAAATGACAAGAGCTCCTTTATTTCAAGGATTTCGACAAAGGAGGCAAAGGAACTCTTAAATAACGGCATAGTGGGCGGAGGGATGCTTCCGAAGCTCAATAACTGCATCGACGCGGTCGAAAACGGGGTTAAGAATGTGCATATCCTTGACGGAAGGCTGCTTCACTGCCTGCTGCTTGAGATATTTACCGATGAGGGTATCGGCACATGGATCTACAGAGGATGAGGAGAATATTAAAATGAGCAAAAGTCAGAAATATATTGATACCGGTGATAAATACCTGCTTCACGCTTATAACAGATTTCCGATAGTTATCGAGCGCGGGGACGGCGTATATCTGTATGATCCGGACGGGAAGGAATATCTGGATTTCGCGGCGGGTATCGCGGTATTTGCCCTCGGCTATAACAATAAGGAGTATAACGATGCATTAAAGAAGCAGATAGACCTTATCGTGCATACTTCAAATCTTTATTATAACGAGCCTGCAGCTTACGCTGCCGAAAATTTCTGCCGTATCTCGGGTATGGACAGGGTGTTTTTTACAAACAGCGGCACGGAGGCGATAGAGGGCGCGATAAAGAGTGCGAGAAAATATGCCTATACAAGGGATAACAGAGCGGATCACGAGATCATAGCCTTTGAGCATTCGTTTCACGGACGCAGCATGGGCGCGCTTTCGGTGACGGGAAATGCCCATTACAGGGAGGCGTTCGGACCGTGGACGGGCAGTGTGAAGTTTGCTGTTTATAATGATCTTGATTCGGTCAGGGCTCTTGTAAATGAGAAAACCTGCGCGATCATCTTGGAAGCGGTGCAGGGAGAGGGAGGAATCCGGCCGGCTGAGGCAGGCTTCATACAGGGTGTGCGAAAGCTCTGCGATGAAAACGACATCCTTCTTATCCTCGATGAGATCCAGTGCGGTATGGGAAGGACCGGTGATATGTTTGCCTATGAGGGGTATGGGATAAAGCCGGATATCATGACCTCGGCAAAGGCTTTGGGCTGCGGGCTTCCTGTCGGGGCTTTTGCGATGAATGAAAAGACGGCTGAAAAATCGCTTGTACCCGGTGACCACGGCTCGACCTACGGCGGAAATCCTTTGGCGTGTGCTGCGGTCAATGAGGTAATAAGGCAGTTTGAGAGCAGGGATATCACGGGTCATGTAAGGCGCCTTACGGGTGAATTTGAGGCGGCTCTTGATGAGCTTTGCAGTTCCTTTGATGTGATAAAGGAAAGGCGCGGAAAGGGCTTTATGCAGGCTCTGGAGCTTGATATAAAGGCATCGGATGTTATATCAAAGGCTCAGGCGGAGGGGCTTTTGGTAATAAGTGCCGGCGCAAATGTGTTAAGGCTTGTGCCTCCGCTTGTGATAGAAAAAGAACATATCGACAGGATGAAAAATATCCTTGACAAAGTTTTCAAGTCAATCTAATATAAGTGTGAGCTTTGGGGACGCCGGATATACAGTATGCGGTCAGGAGCTTAATTGAATAATTCGGTATTTGTTCAGAAGATCCGTGATCACGAGGGCTTGTTCGGATGCCTTCGTTTCGGACTCTTTTCGATTTTGGTTTTAGTACCGATTCTGTTGTTTTCAGGATGTGGAGAGGCTGACACGGAAATGTCGCTTGATATTGCAAAGCCTGAGGAGGAAGACATATCCGGAGAAGCACTGTCTGTCGGTGTCGACGAAGATTTCATCTATGTATATGTATGCGGTCAGGTGATGAGACCGGGAGTTTATCCCGTATCCGGTAATTGCAGGGTTTATGAGGCTCTGGCTTTGGCGGGCGGGATAACGGAGGCTGCTGATATTTCAGCGCTCAATCAGGCTGAAAAGCTAAGTGACGGGCTGAAGATTTATGTTCCTTCGGTGGAGGAGATGCAAAGAAAGGCCGAAAACGGTGAGCTGTTATACGGTGATACCGTTAATGCTGGGCTTTCGGCTGCAGGCGGTGAAGGAGCGGACAGCGGAAAAGCGGGCGGCGGACCGGTTAACATAAATACCGCAGATGAGGCAGCGCTTATGACAATAAACGGGATAGGGCAGACAAGAGCGCAGAGTATCATTGAATACAGGCAGCAGAACGGTAATTTTAAGAAGATCGAGGACATCATGAATGTGCCCGGGATAAAGGAAGGGCTTTTTGGAAAAATAAGCGGGCAGATCAGGGTTGATTAAAGGCGGGTGCAATGAGCCGCGGTTGTAAAAGAGGTAACGATGGCAGAAAAGATCCTTGTTGTGGATGATGAAAAACTTATAGTAAAGGGAATCAGGTTTTCCTTAGAGCAGGACGGCTATGAAGTCGATGTGGCATACGACGGTGAGGAGGCGCTTGAAAAGTTCAGATCGGGCGGTTATGATATCATTCTTCTTGATATCATGCTTCCGAAGCTTACCGGTTATGAGGTCTGCCAGCAGATAAGGGAGACATCCGGCGTTCCGATAATTATGTTAACCGCTAAAGGCGAGGACATGGATAAGATCTTAGGGCTCGATTACGGAGCGGACGATTACATTACCAAGCCCTTTAACATACTTGAGGTAAAGGCAAGGATCAAGGCGATAATGAGGCGCTCGAGGGGCGAAAAAAAGAATAATGACGAGATCATCGAAAAGGGTGAGCTCAGACTTGATATTTCAAACAGGCGTATCTATATCTCGGGTAAGGAGATAAGCCTTACTGCCAAGGAATTCGATGTGCTCGAGCTCCTTATAAGACATCCGGACAAGGTATACAGCAGGGAGGATCTGCTGAACCTCGTATGGGGCAGGGATTATCCGGGTGATGAGAGGACTGTGGATGTCCATATCAGAAGACTCCGCGAGAAGATCGAGCAGTCACCGGGCGATCCGAAGTATGTTCACACCAAGTGGGGCGTGGGGTACTATTTTGAAGGATGAGAGCTTCTTTAAGCAGCTTCTGAAAAAGTCAATAATATTTAAGAGCCTTAAGTTCAGGATCTTTATAATCGTTTTATCTGTGGGGATCATTCCGGCGTTTATTATGAGACTGCTTCTTATAAAGAGCTATGAAACAAGGGCTGTCAATCAAAGGATAACTGATGTTACCAATCAATGCACGATTCTGTGCAGCCGTCTGGAGGAAGCGGGATATATGGACGATACCTCCGATGTGAGGATAAACGACGAGCTTACCCAGCTTTCTAATCTTTATGACGGCAGGATACTTATAATCAACGATAATTTCAGGGTTATCAAGGATACCTATGAACGCTCCGAGGGCAGGACGATGGTTTCAAAGGAGGTCATAGCCTGTCTTAACGGCAGCAGCAATATGAGCAACCGCAATAAGACCTACAACTATGTGGAGGTGACGGTGCCGGTGACCTCGCAGGACGGGGATATCCTCGGGGCCATGGTCGCAAGTGCGGCTACGGATTACATAGACGTGAACAAGGCAAATCTCAACCAGAGAGCGTGGGTAATAGAAATAACAGTTGCTACCTTTGTGCTTGTGATCGCTTACGCGCTTTCGTCCACGCTGCTGCAGCCGTTTGACAAGGTGCTCGGGGCGATCAATTCCGCCAAGGAGGGGTACGGAGCCGATCTGAAAAGGGTGGATGTGCCCGATTACACCGAGACACGTGAGATCATGGATGCCTTTTATCTGCTGCTTGGGCAGATAAATGAGGCGGATACGGCAAAGGAGGAGTTTGTCGCAAATGTGTCACATGAGCTGAAAACGCCGCTTGCGTCTATGAAGGTGCTTTCCGATTCGATAAGAAACGAGGAGAACGTGCCCGTAGAGATGTACAGGGAGTTTATGAATGACATAGCCGAAGAGGTGGACCGTGAGAATCAGATAATAACGGATCTTCTGTCTCTGGTTAAGCTCGATAAGCAGGCCGCGGTGCTGAATGTGGAACAGACGGACTTAGGGGAGCTTCTTGAGGGCATAGTAAAAAGGCTTGAGCCCATAGCGGCGGAGCGCGGTATCGAGCTTGCCTTAAAAAAGGATTCCGTGGTTATGGCGGATGTGGACAGCATTAAGCTGTCTCAGGCGCTTATGAATATCATTGAAAATGCGATCAAATACAATAAGAATTTCGGCTGGGTTAAAATAACACTTGATTCTGATATTCAGTTTGCGCAGATCACGGTTTCCGACAGCGGGATAGGCATTCCCGAGGATTCACTGAACAGGATATTTGACAGATTTTACAGGGCGGACAAGTCTCATTCAAAGGAGATAGGCGGAAACGGGCTCGGACTTGCCATTACAAGGAGTACGATCCTGCTGCATAAGGGGTCTGTCAGGGTCAGCAGTATAGAAGGAGAGGGAAGCACGTTTACGGTCAGGCTTCCGCTTATATACGAAAAATGAAAAGAGCGGTTTTTATTGTAATAACATATGTTATAGGGGCGCTTGCCCTTCTTGCGGGCTGCTCGGGAAGCAGTCAGGCCGCGGAGCCCGGTAAAGTCGGGGTTTTTTATCCCGAGCAGAATTATTCGTATCTTGATCATGTGGAAAAGACGGTTTCCTCGGATGATGCCTCAGAGGTTACGGATGAGCTTATAGCGGAGCTTTCCGACACGCCGGTCGATGCAGCTCTTAAAAGAACTCTGGGTGATGGTGCGGTGATAAAGGATAAGAAGCTTAAGGACGGTACCTTAGAGCTTGATTTTACCGCATCCTATAACGGACTTAATAAGACGGAGGAGGTGCTGATACGTGCCGCGGTCGTCGAAACTCTCTTACAGGTAAAAGATGTGGAGAAGGTCGTGTTTAAGGTGGAAGGAAAGCCGCTTAAGGATGACGAGGGTAATGTGGTGGGTCCTATGACTGCAGATACCTTTATCAATGATACCGGGACCGAGATCAACACCTATGACAGAAGGACCCTTAATCTCTATTTTGCGGACATAGACGGAAAGGGACTCATACGCGTTAAAAAGACGGTTGTGTATCCCTCGAATATGTCTGCGGAGAAGCTTGTCGTACAAAAGCTTATCGAGGGGCCGGGGCAGGAGGACGAGGCGTATCCGACAATAGCCAAGGATGCCGGTCTGCTCAGTGTATCCACTAAAAATGACACGTGCTATGTTAATTTCGATCTAGGGATCAGAGAGAAGCCCTATAATGTGTCCGAGGAGGTTGTTCTCTATTCCATTGTTAATTCTCTTACGGAGCTGCCGGGGATAAAAAAGGTGCAGCTTTCCGTCGAAGGAGTTTCGGACGGCGTATTGTTTTCCGATCTTAATCTGAATACCGCGTTTGAAAGGAATCCGGATATTGTAAAGTAAATATGACGATCAAAAGACCTATGTGTTTTATCGCTCTGTGTCTTTGTGCCATGATATTTCTGCTGCTGCGTATAAGGCCGCCCTCGGTGTATACGGAGGATGGTGGTGATAAGGAAGTTCTGGCCGAAGGCATCGTGTCTGATAAATATTTCAAGAACGATTCGTTCTATCTTGTTTTATCGAAAGCTCATGTGATCAGGGGCAAAACCGGTTACGGAAAAAAATTTGATATTCTTGTAAAGATAAAGGACGGTGATAAGGAAGAGCTGTTCAGATCCGTGCCTGCGGGAGTTACCTGCGCTGTTTCCGGAAAAATATACTTTTTTGAACAAAGCAGGAATCCCGGGCAGTTTGATATGGCACTTTATGAAAAATACAAGGGGATAGATTTTGAGATCACTTCGGCAGGGATCTTATCGGTTTCGGGTAGGCCGGATATCGTAAAGGAGAGGCTGCTTAGACTTAAAAACAGGCTTTCACGGGTGTATGACAGACTGTTTGATGAGGAAAAAGCCGGTGTGATAAAGGCTATGGTGCTCGGAGATAAAAACAGTCTGAGTCCAGAAATAAAGGATCTGTACCAGAGAGCCGGGATATCGCACAGTCTGAGCATTTCGGGACTTCATATCTCTATCCTCGGCTGCCTGCTTTATACGCTGCTTTGCGGACGCTTCTCCTTAGGTCCGGTAAAGTCCGGGCTTTATCTGCCGGGACCCTGTCCGGCTCTCATCAGTTCGACGATACTTATACTTTACGGCTATATGACGGGGATGGGGATATCGGTAAAGCGTGCCATCATAATGTTTATCATGATGCTTGCCGCCAAAAGTCTCGGCAGAAGCTATGATATGCTGAGCAGTCTGGCGTTTTCCTCTCTTATACTGATGCTTCAAAACCCCTATTGTATCTATGACACCTCGTTTATCCTGTCCTTCGGGGCTGTTATCGGGACAGGACTTTTTAAGCCGGTAACGGATTTTATCTTTCCCAGGATAAAAGGTCCCTTCTCGGGGATCGCAGAAAGCGTAAAGCTGAGTCTTTCGATCAGCGTTTTTACTCTTCCGATGGTGCTTTATTTCTTTTACAGAGTACCGCTTTATTCGGTATTTCTGAATCTAATACTGATCCCTTTAATGGGGGTTCTGCTCGTTTTTTCCGTGATCTGCGGATTAACGGGTCTTATAAGTCTTGAAGCGGCGGCATTATTTTCATACATATGCAGGCTGATCCTGAATCTATATGAAGGAGTGTGCAGGATAAATGACAAACTGCCTTATTCCGTACTCGTCAAGGGACGCCCCGGAATGATTAACATAATATTATTCTATACCTTTCTGTGTATTCTTATACTCTTTGTGGAAAAGAAGCGGAAAGATTTGGATAAATGCGGATTTAAGCTGCTAATCAGTTTAATAATAACGGTTGTATTTATAATTTATCCGATTAACATAACTCCAAAGCTTCAGATCACAATGCTGGATATCGGGCAGGGTGACTGCGGATACATAGGTACCGGAGGGAAGCATACGATCCTCATAGACTGCGGGAGCAGTGACGAAGAGGAAATCGCAAAATATAAGGTCATACCCTTTTTAAGGAGCATGGGAAGGTCTGTCATAGATATTGCGGTGGTCTCGCATGCGGATAATGACCATATAAGCGGGTTTAAGGAGCTGCTTTTAACGGATGTAAACGAGGGTATGAAGATAAAAAGGCTTATTATGCCCGATACGGCTATGAAGGATGAGGCTTATACTGAGCTGACGGAGCTTGCAAAAAGAGCCGGGGTTGACATAAGTATCATTAAAACGGGTGACAGCTTTACGGCAGACGGGGTTACCTTTACCTGCCTTCATCCGGACAGCGGATATGCCTGCAGTGACAGAAATGAATATTCTACCGTGCTTTCGGTGACGTATAAGGGCGTGAGCGCACTGTTTACCGGGGATATTGAGGGAAGAGGCGAGGAGATACTTACACAGAGGATAAAGTCGGGATATACACTGTTAAAATGCGCTCATCACGGGTCGGATAATTCAACGTCCGGCAGCTTTCTTGAAAAAGCGCACCCGCAGGTGACCTTTATCTCAGCCGGCAGGGACAATACCTACGGGCATCCGGGAAACGGGCTCCTTAAGAGGCTTGAAAATGCGGGAAGCAGGGTGTTTGTGACTAAAGACAGCGGAGCGCTGACCTTTAAGAGCGACGGCAGAAGGGTACGGATAAGCACGTTCAGATGAGGATGCTTGGATCAACAGATTCGGGTAAACAGATTCGGATAAACAGATTCGGATAAACAGATTCGGATAAACAGATTCGGGTAAACAGATTTAGATAAAGGAGGAAAGGGGGACGGAAAAGATTCGGCAGTTAACATAAAACAGATATTAGTTAACATAAAATCATTTAATGGTTTACATAATCAAACATAAAAAAGGAGGATTTTTTTGAAACATGAGAGATTTTTTAATAAAAAGAACAGTAAAAATAATGGTCGCGGTTTATCTTGTTACAGCGTTTCTCACACCGGTTACAGACATATGTGCATACGCGAAAGCAGAGGGTGCGGAGTCGGTATCCTCACAGAATACCGGAACATCTGCCGGCAGGAATGAGGAAAACGGGGATGAGGGAAGTAAAACCGAAGCTGGTGAGGGAAGTAAAACCGAAGCCGGTGAGGGAAGTAAAGCCGAAGCCGGAGAAGGAAGTAAAGCCGCAGGCGATGAGGGAAGTGATGATTATGAGTCCGGTAAGGAAAATCCGGATACGGGACTCAGCGGTGTAAGTGTAAATGATGGACAGCTTCCGCCGGTATCGGGTGAATGTATAGAGGTACGTCAGGATACGGAAAGCATATCGGGTGATATTATAAGTGCCTTGTCGGACAACGGGAAAATGGATACCGGATATATTGACTTACCGGTTGAAGAAAGCGGTACCGAAGAGGCGGCGGGCGCGACGAATGCACCGGCAGTAACGAGGGTTCTTCTTTACCTATATGATGTCAATATACCGGATAAGATAATATCTCAGTATGATTATCTGGAATTTAATAAGTTCAGATACAGTGCCGCACAGGATGCTGAATTACCGTTTTCATCCAAAAGGAAGGCTACCTTCTCGGAGGTGAGTGAGACTGTAGCAAAGATAACCATGTCCTTCAGGACCAATAATGCAAACGTGGAATATGAATTGGAGCAGGTTGATCCGGATACGGGGGAAATTTTGGGCAGTACCGGAAGGGTAAAGCAGAACACCTTTGAATTTACCTCATATGCTCTATACAAGGTGCATGTTTATGCGATGTATGATCTGGATGATGCA
>JAGBOJ010000023.1 GCA_017633935.1 Lachnospiraceae bacterium
CTCCCCTCCCTCCACGGCGTGAGCATCAGGATCGCCGCCGCCAGATTCTCAGCGACCGGCGCGGCTCCCTGAAGCTTTCTGTAGCCTCTTTTATGAAGCGACTCTCCGGTTGTATCAAGAGATGCCGTCACCACATCCTTATTTATGAATACCCTTATCGGATAATTATTTCCCTTTTCTTCAAATCTCTCTCTGCCGTAACCGTTTTTCATCGACTCGATCATGGCTTTTTTCATTATACGCTGTATGTCGCTGGGTGAATACAGCTTTGATCTGACACTTGATGCCTTTTTCACCCAGAAGCTGCCGTCGGCGGGAATGAAATCATGCCACCTTACAGCCTTTGTCTTCTCAAAAAGCTCATCAAAGCTCAATGCCTTAAACTCACAGACCTTTATCATCACCCGCTCTGCTGTCCTTAAAAAGATGTTTGCCCTCACCACAGCCTCTTCGTCTCCGGCAAAGGTCACTCTTCCGTCACTGACCTGCGTCACATCATAGCCGAGGTCCGTTATCTCTTTTTTTAAAACCGCTTCAAGACCGAAATGGCAGGGTGCTATTATATCAAATCTTCTCATAATTATCCATTGTCTTTCAGACTTCTTACCGATTCACCCTTTATCAGGGTTCCCTCGACCACTATCCTTAAGGTGGTCGCCGAATTCTTTCTTTCTATCGTGCTTATAAGGCTGTCCGCAAGCTGCCTTCCCATTTCACCGGTATTCTGCCGGATAGTGGTAAGTCTCGGCGCAAATGCCTTTGTTATATTTATCCCGTCGTAGCCTGCGACCGAAATGTCCTCAGGCACCTTTAATCCCATCGAGCTAAGAGCTATTATAACACCGATCGCGGAAAAATCATCGGGGCAGATTATACACGTCGGCGGATTTTTCATTTCAAGAAATCCTTTTGCTATCTTCGTACAGAGCTCATAGTCCCTGTATTTGCCCACGGCTATGTATTCAGGCGGCACCTCAATACCGAAATCCTTCATTGTAAGCTTAAAGCTCTCAACCCTGTTTTTTGTAACAGTCGACATATCACCGTGTATATATGCAATGTCTTTATGTCCGCATTCGCTGCATATATATGTGGTCAGATCCCTCATGCCCTTTGCGTTATCGGATATGATAGCAGTCCTGTTTTCAAAGGTATGATCCACGGTCACGAGCGGCAGATCACCCTGTGTAAGCTCTATCACCTCGGGATCGTCATATCTTGCGCACGCTATCGCCACCCCGTCAAATCCCCTGTACCTGCAGTGTTCTAAGTATGTCATACCGAGAGCCTTTTTATTGGTATTTATGAAAGTGATATCATAGCCCTTTTCCTCGGATCTGACCTTCAGACTTTCAAGGATATTTGCATAAAAATCGTGCGTCAGACCGCTGCCGGCCTCATCCCTGAAAAGCACCCCGATATTGTTGCTCTTATTGGTCTTAAGCTGCTTTGCCGATGCATTGGGAAAATAACCCATTTTCCGCGCAGTATCCCTTACCAGCTTCTTTGTTGCCTCTCCTATATCACTGTGATCGTTCAGTGCTTTGGAAACGGTTGCCACAGATACACCGCACGCAAGTGAGATATCTTTCATTGATACCATGATTATGCCCCCCAAAAACACATTTGTTACAATAAATATTTTACTTAATCGTTTTCGTTATGGTATCAGTATATCCTCAAACCGATTTAAATTCAACAGGCACCTCATTTTCGTTTAATTTGGGGATCTGGATCTCAACCCTTGTTCCCCTGCCGTATTCACTTTCAAAATTCATACCGTAGTTTACCCCATACCTTAATCTCATCCTTTCGGCTACATTTACTAGCCCGAAGCCCGAATTATCCTCACCAGGGCTTTCCATGCCGTTTATGAGCCTTCTCACCCTTAAAAGCTCCTCTTCCTTCATTCCTATGCCGTCATCCTCTATTATAAATATCAGATTTTCCCCCTCTTCCCTGATGCCGATCCTTATCCTTCCCGGCTGCCTTTTATATTTGATCCCGTGATAAAGGGCATTTTCCACCACCGGCTGTAATGTCATCTTAATGATATAATAATCCGAAAATTCCTCCGGTACATTTATCTCATAGGAAAGTATATCCCGGTATCTGAAGGACTGGATTGAAAGATATGCCTCCACATGGGATATCTCCTGCTTTATGCTGATAAATTCCCTTCCTCCCGAAAGCATTGCCCTGAAAAACTGCGACAGATAGGTCACGAGATTTTCCACATCCTCAGTCCGTCCGTCCTCTGCAAGCCAGACTATGTTATCAAGCGTGTTGTATAAAAAGTGAGGATTGATCTGTGCCTGAAGGAGACGGAGTTCAAGATTCCTTGAATTTATCTGCTCGGTTCTTATGTTGTCGACAAGCTGACCGAGCTGACCGACCATGCTGTTTATACTGTTATTTAAAACCGCGATCTCGTTTTCCTCCTCACGGTTTTCCCATGTGCTGAAATCTCCGGTCCCGACTCTTTCCGTGATCCGGCATAATTCTTCCACAGGCTTCGTGATACTCCTTGTGATGTATGCGGAGAAAAAGATACTGACAGCCAGCATGACAAAAACGGTGATGAGGGTGAATCTTACCAGTATATCTCTTTGCATGAGCATTTTTATCCTGATATTTTCCATATTCGCCGCTTCATAATAGATGTATTCGTTGATCCTTTTTTGTATCAGCTCCGTAAGTATCCTTATATCGGTATCAAGACGCATCATGTTTTCATCGTAGCTTCCCTGATTGTGAAGAGAGCTGTCGATATCGTTCACCCTTTTTCTGAGTGTGACCATGAGCTTTAATATACTTTCCGTCGTATCCCTTGCGGCAGAAGAAGCCGAAGCCTCCTTAAGGCTCATAAAGGTCCCCTCCGCATCATTTATAAGATCATCAGGGTCCGGCATACCAAGCTCCTGTCTCAATTCATTTTTGTTTACGGATCTGGCCACCATCTGATACAATACCGCATCGATATTTTCCTTAAAGGTCAGATTATAGCGGTTTGCATTTGTTACATTTGCCACCGCGGTATCGTAGGATGTACAAAACCTGTCGAAGTTATAAAGAAGAAATGATGTGATAACAAGAAAGGGCACTATCAAGAAGACGCTCAGTATCGTAAGATTTCTTCTGAGCGGCATATTTTTTATACCGAATCTGTGTTTTTTTCTATCTGTTTGACGCACGGTACTCCTTTGTCGTCATTCCCTGTGTTTTCTTAAATGTAGAGCTGAAATAATGGGGATCCTTATATCCCACCTCATAGGCTATCTCAAAGGTTTTCATATCCGTGGTTGAAAGCAGGATTTTAGCCTTTTCCATGCGTTTGTTTATAAGATATTCTATAAAGGGCGTGCCCACCTCCTGTGAAAAAAGTGCGGAAAAATGATTGGGACTTAAATTAACCTCCGATGCGACCACGTTAAGCGATATATCCTCATTATCATAATTTTCGTCTATAAATGAAAGAGCCTTGCGGACGGTATGACTGTAGTTCTTATCCTCCTCGGCTTTCTTATCGGATACCCCGGTCTCTTTTTCTTCTGCCGGCGTTTCCTCCTTTTGCCTTGTCATATCCATTATTTTTGAAGCCGGTATCTCTCCGTTTGCAAGCGCACCGAAGAACTTCTGTATCGCTATGTTGTTTTTTTCTTTTTCTATCTTCCCCGCAACCCTTTTTATGCACTCCAAAAGCTTTGCCGGAGATATGGGTTTTAAGAGATATTCCGTAGCGCCTAAGGATATGGCTTTTTGAGCATAGGAAAACTCATCATACCCCGAGAGTATGATGATCTGGGTATTCGGGAGCTCCTTTTTTACAAGCTCGGACAGTTCAAGCCCGTCCATAAAAGGCATCTTTATATCCGTCACGACTATATCCGGCTTTTTTTCGATTATCTGCGGATATGCCAGTTCTCCGTCACTGGCA
The DNA here is from genome assembly GCA_017633935.1 of Lachnospiraceae bacterium. Classification (GTDB taxonomy): domain Bacteria; phylum Bacillota; class Clostridia; order Lachnospirales; family Lachnospiraceae; genus NK4A144. The sequence goes on from JAGBOJ010000023.1 coordinate 3,938, forward strand.
TCCCCCACAAATTCTATCCCTTCTTTTTCCCAGTCTATGTGCTTTTTTATGCCGTCCCTCATGACGACTTCATCTTCTACAAGAAATAAACTGACCATAATAATAAACTATATTTTTTTGTCATACTTGTCAAATTCATCTTGATTTGTAAAAAGGTATGCTCTATAATTTTACTTAATCGTTTGAGTAAACAGCCGGGGCACCTTAAATCCTTATGGACCGGCATGCAAAAAGACCGGGGTTTAGGCTTAAATAAAGTGCTTTAAGGCTGTAATTTATGGGATATTATAGGAGGGATACTATGAATTTCGGACATTTCGACGATGACCAAAAAGAGTATGTCATAACGACACCAAAGACCCCGCTTCCCTGGATAAACTATCTGGGATGCAAGGATTTCTTCTCGCTGATTTCCAACACCTGCGGAGGCTACTCGTTTTATAAAGACGCAAAGCTTCTGCGTCTAACGAGATTCCGCTACAACAGTGTACCTGCCGACACCAACGGAAAATATTTTTACATAAAGGACGGTGATACGGTATGGAATCCCGGATGGCAGCCGGTAAAGACGGAGCTTGACGAATATGAATGCCGCCACGGTATGGGCTACAGCCGTTTCAACGGAAAGAAAAACGATGTGCGCGCTTCGGTACTTACCTTCGTCCCCATGGACGATACCTGCGAGATTTCAAAGGTCACCCTGACAAATGAAGGCAGTTCAAAAAAGACCCTTACTCTCTTTTCATATGTTGAATTCTGTCTCTGGAATGCGATGGATGATATGACAAACTTCCAGCGTAATCTTTCCACCGGTGAGGTAGAAGTTATCGGTTCTGTCATATATCATAAGACGGAATACCGTGAAAGAAGGAATCATTATGCGGTATATTCGGTTAATACCGATGTTGACGGATTTGATACAAGCCGTGATGATTTTATGGGTGTTTATAATTCTACCGCAGACCCGAAGGCCGTATTTGACGGAAAATGTACAAACAGCATCGCATCCGGATGGTATCCCATTGCGGCTCATCAGATAAATGTAAGCTTAGACGCCGGTGAGTCAAAGGATTTTGTCTTTGTGCTCGGATATTGCGAAAACCCCGAGGATCAGAAGTTTGAAGCGCCCAATGTCATTAACAAGGCTCCCGCCAAAAAGCTTCTTGAGAAGTATTCCACATCGGAAGCGGTTGACAAAGCCTTTGACGGTCTTAAGAGCTACTGGAACGATCTTCTTTCAAAATACACCGTATCTTCTTCAAATGATAAGGTAAACCGCATGGTGAACATATGGAACCAGTATCAGTGTATGGTCACCTTCAATATGTCCCGTTCGGCCTCCTATTATGAATCCGGTATCGGAAGAGGTATGGGCTTCAGGGATTCCTGTCAGGATCTTTTGGGCTTCGTACACCTCATCCCCGACAGGGCAAGGGAAAGGATAATCGATATCGCTTCCACACAGTTTGAAGACGGAAGCGCTTATCATCAGTACCAGCCGCTCACCAAGAAGGGGAATTCGGACATAGGCTCCGGCTTTAATGACGATCCCCTCTGGCTCATTGCGGGAACAAGCGCATATATCCGCGAAACCGGCGATACATCGATACTTGATGAAAAGGTTCCCTATGATAACGATATGTCTGTGGCCACCTCACTCTTTGAGCATCTTACAAGAAGCTTTGATTATATCGTAAATCACAAGGGTCCCCACAATCTTCCTCTTATCGGAAGAGCGGACTGGAATGACTGTCTTAACCTTAACTGCTTTTCCGAGCATCCCGGGGAATCCTTCCAGACCTTCGGTCCTTCGGAGGGCCCTGTTGCCGAGTCGGTATTTATCGGCGGTATGTTCGTAAAATACGGTCTTGAATATGCCGACCTCTGTGATCTTACCGATAAGCCCGATGAGGCAAAGCGTGCCCGTGACGAGGTTGAAAAGATGAGAAAGGCTCTGCTGACGGACGGCTGGGACGGAAAATGGTTCGTCCGCGCATATGACGCAAACAGCCATAAGGTAGGGTCTGATGAATGTGACGAAGGAAAGATATTCATAGAGCCTCAGGGCTTCTGTGTACTCGCAGGAGTCGGTGTTGAGACCGGTGAGGCTGAGACCGCCCTTAATTCGGTGCGTGACATACTTGACACCAAATACGGCATAATGATCTTACAGCCTGCTTACACAAGATATCATTTAGAGCTTGGTGAGATATCGAGCTATCCTCCGGGATATAAGGAAAATGCCGGTATCTTCTGCCACAATAATCCATGGGTTTCCATTGCCGAGACGGTCATCGGAAGAGGCGACAGGGCATTTGATATCTATAAAAAGACCTGCCCTGCCTATCTGCAGGATATCTCGGAGATACACAGGACGGAGCCCTATGTTTATTCCCAGATGGTAGCCGGAAAAGATGCAAAATTCTTCGGTCAGGGAAAGAACAGCTGGCTTACCGGAACCGCCGCATGGACCTTTACGGATATCTCACAGTACATTCTCGGCGTATATCCCACCTTAAACGGTCTGCAGATAAATCCCTGCGTACCGAAGGACTTCGGTGATTTCAGCATTGAAAGGCTCTACCGCGGAGCAAGATACCACATATCGGTAAAGACCAACGGAATCGAAAAGGGAGTAAAGAGCATGACTGTAAACGGAAATAAGGTAGACGGAAATGTGATCCCTTATGATAAGGATGTAAAGGAATACACTGTAACAGTCGAGATGGGCTGAAAACAATAAAAAATATGTATTTTTGCCGGCATTTGTATGTCAGGCAAAAATACATATTTTTTTACGTAAAAAACTTTCTTTTAATATATTCTCCCGTCAATGATCTCCTGCGTCAGATTCTTCACCTCATACGAATCGTTACCGATATGGATCATCCCGATAGCGCTTTCTGTCGCAAACTGCTCTTCATCTATGTAGATGTCATGCTCAGGCTCTTCCCCGTTTTTAAGTGCCTGCACTATATGTGTGAGTACGGGTCCGTAAAGCGGGGAGCACTCGGTATTGACCACTATATCACCGTTTAAGGTATGCTCCAGCCCCCTTCTTGTGGCATCAAAGGAAAGGACGGCTATCTCGCCTTTATCGATATCCGATCCCACCCTGTAGCCCTTGCTCTTAAGCTTCTCTATGGCTCCCAAAGCCATATTGTCATTTTCGCAATAGACCACATTTATGGTATCCCCGAAGCTTTCAAGCAGATCCTCCATAACCTCTCCGCCCTTCGCTTCGGTAAAATCTCCGCTGACACGTTCAAGAAGGAACCAGTTTTTATTGAGCATGACCGCCTTTTCCAGCGCGGCACTCCGTCCGATCTGTGCCGTAGCTCCTATCGTACCCTGTATATCGACGATATTTATATTGCTTTTTACATGCTTCAGCTTCAGAAACTCATCCAGATATTTACAGGCTCTTTCACCCTCCAGATTAAAATCCGACCCTATCCAGACCGAATAAAGACCCTCATCCTCCACTGCCACACGTCTGTCATAAACTATGACAGGGATTCCTGCATCTCTGGCCTCCTTAAGCACCGAGTCCCATCCGGTCTCCACGCAGGGGTCGAGTATTATATAATCCACGTTCTGGTCTATAAATTCCCTTAACGCCTTAAGCTGATTCTCCTGCTTCTGCTGGGCATCGTCAAATATCAGATTGTAACCGTTTTCCGATGAAAACGCAGCCTGCACCGAGGCAGTTGAAGCGATCCGCCAGTCTGATTCCGACCCTATCTGGGACAGCCCTATCGTAAGCGGCTCACCCTGATTTTTACTGACATCTTTTGCCATCCTGTCCCGCATCTCTTCATCTGTATGAAAGCGCGATGTTACCACTCCTTCATACGGATCGGGAATCTGACCGTCGGGAATGTCATAAAACGAACAGCCCGTAAGAAGTACAGCTAAGCTTATGCCTATGATCGCTCTTAAGAATCCGCCCGTTTTCATAACAAAACTTTTATGCCTTCTTCCTCTCCCTTATCGCTGCAAAGATACTCTGTATTACTATGAATATGAAAAGCAGCATCGCTGTAAGGATGTTTGGCCACGAGCTTGCCAGCTTTCCGTTGGTCTTGACTATCGAAGAGATCGTTCCGTTTATCAGCACTCCGAAAAATGACCCTATAACATTTCCGACACCTCCCGTAAGGAGCGTACCTCCGATGACGGCAGACGAGATTGCATCCATCTCAAGTCCCGTTGCCTGTGACACCGAGCCTGCCATTGTATTTAAGCAGTAGCAGATACCTCCTATCGAGCAGAGGAACGAGGAAAGCATATATGCCTTCATCTTTATCATTTTAACGTTAAGTCCCATCATCGCTGCCGACTGCTCACTTCCTCCTACCGCGTAAAGCGACCTTCCGAATTTTGTATATCTGAGCAGGATAAAGATCACTACAAGCACCAGCAGAGCCACGATAACGGCAGGTCTTACATAGGGAGCCATGTATTTGCCTTTATTATTGGTATATCCCCCGAAGGGCAGCACTATCTTGGCATTCGCCCATGCATAGAAGGTAGGGCTTATTTCCTGTGTGATTGAAACCTGATCCGTACAGATCACGGCTGTCATACCTCTGCAGAAGAACATTCCCGCCATGGACACGATAAACGGCTGTATCTCAAGGTATCCGACCAAAAATCCCTGAAAGATCCCGAATACCGCACCTATGAGCAATATTATGATTATCATCGGCACCGCACCCATACCGTTTTTCATACCGACGGCAAGGAGCATACAGTCCATTGCGATCAGGGCTCCGACAGAGATATCTATACCGCCCGTAAGCATTACACAGGTCATTCCGCATGTCACACAGATAAGACCGGCATTTGTTATAAGTATGTTAAGGAAGGTCTGGAAATGTGTGAAGCCCTTTGAACCGTAGGCAACACATCCGCCCGCATATAATACGATAAACAGTGCTATCGTTATGAACAGAAGTATCGTATTACTGTTGTACTGCTTCTTTGTCTTTGCTTTATCCATTTTTACACCTCCCTTGCAGCCGCACGCGATGCGTTGAATTTACGCACGAATGCCTTAAACGGCGGTGCTTCGATCACAACTATGAGTATGACGATGATCGCCTTGAATACAGGCGCCTGGTTTGTTGAAACACCCAATGCATAAAGAGTGGTTGTAATGGCCTGAATCGTATATGCACCTATTATTGAACCTGCCAGATTGAATTTTCCTCCTCCGAGGCTGTTTCCGCCGAGCGCTACCGAGAGGATCGCATCCATTTCAAGATAGAGACCGATGTTATTCGAGTCAGCCGAGGTTATTCTCGAAGAGGCTACTATTCCGGCTATCGCGGCAAAGAGTCCGCAAAGCGTATAAGCAAGGAATATAAGTAATCTTGAATTAAGTCCCGCGATACGGCTGGCCCTTGCGTTTATACCTACCGACTGGATATACATTCCCAAGGCTGTCTTTTTAAGCACCAGCGAAACTATGATTATGCAGATCGCCGTGATGATTATCGGAGTGGGAATAGGTCCCGTAAAAGCTCCGAAATACGCAAACGAAGGATTTCTTACATATACTATAAGGTCGTTGCACAGAAGAAGTCCTATGGCTCTTGCCGCCGAATAAAGGATCAGCGTTGCGACCATCGGCTGTATCTTAAGATGCGCAACAAGAGTACCGTTAAATGCCCCGCAGACGATACCCATTACTACAGCGCAGAGAAGTCCGATAGCAAGCGGCATCGCAAGTGTGGTAGTAGATGATACCCCGTAGCCGGCAAGCATCATACACATAAAGCTTGCACAAAGACTCATGACCGAGCCTACCGATATATCGGTACCCGCAGATGCCGAGACAACCAGTGTCATGCCTATCGCAAGGATCGCCACCTCCGAGCCTCTGTTTATGATATCTATTATACGTCCGTAAAGGATCGTACCGCTTGTCGTCGTATTCCTCAGTGAGATCATAAAGAACGAAAGCGGATTTTCGCCTATGGCGGCATCATGTATTATGTTAACCGCCATAACAAGGATAAGCGCTATTACCGGCAAAAGAAGCGGCCAGTTTTTCAGCTTGTTCCAATATATCTTAGAATTGCTTTTCTTACTCATCAGCCCTCACCTCCCGCTATAGCGTGCATTACACCTTCCTGTGAAAGCTCCCTGTCAAGCTCTCCGACCTTTTCACCGTCACGCATTATTATCATTCTGTTACTGGTCCTCAGCATCTCCTCTATCTCGGAAGAGATAAAGAGTACGCTCTTTCCTTCTCCGGCAAGCTTAATTATAAGCTTCTGGATTTCGGATTTGGTTCCTATATCGATACCTCTTGTAGGCTCATCGAGTATAAGGAAATCCGGATCGGTCGCAAGCCAGCGGGCAAGGATCACCTTCTGCTGGTTTCCGCCGGAAAGCTGCTTTATAAGGGTTTCCCTGCTTGCAGTCTTTATCTGGACCAGATCGATATAACGGTCCGCAATCTCTTCCTGCTTTGCCCTTGAAAGAAGCTTGAACATTCCTCGCTTTGCCTGAAGAGCGAGTATGATATTTTCCCTGACGCTTAAATCGGCTATGATACCCTCAGCCTTTCTGTCGTCGGGAAGCATTCCCATTCCCTTGTTCATGGCATCGATCGGCTGGTTTATCTTAACCGGCTTACCGTCCACCTCAAGAGTTCCGGTATTTGCTTTATCTGCACCGTATATGGCTCTTGCAAGCTCAGAACGTCCCGAGCCTAAAAGTCCGGCCACGCCGACAACCTCTCCCTTATGTATGTCAAGGTCAAAAGGCTTGACTGTTCCGGTATGGCTTAACCCCTTTGCGCTGATCTCCATCGGAGCATTTGTGAAGTCTTTATTTTCCTTATGGATGGATTCGAGATCATTCAGATACTTACCCATCATTGCGGCTACAAGCTTAACCCTCGGAAGCTCCGATATGGGATATTCTCCTACAAAGGTTCCGTTTCTTAAAACCGTTATCCTGTCACATACCGCATATACCTGCTCTAAGAAATGCGTTACGAAAAGAATGCCTACACCCTTTTCCTTAAGTTTTCTCATAAGCTTAAAGAGCTTTTCAACCTCTTCATCATCCAGCGAAGAAGTAGGTTCGTCGAGGATCAAAACCTTACATTCCATATCTACAGCCCTTGCTATCGCCACCATCTGCTGTATGGCAAGGGAATAATTTTCCAAATTCTGAGTAACATCCACGGATATCCCCAGCTCGTCCATTATCTTCTGTGAACGTGAGTTGTAGGATTTCCTGTCTATCGTATGAAGCTTTGTAAGAGGCTCTCTTCCGATAAAGAGGTTTTCCGCAACTGACAGATTGGGGCAGAGATTTACCTCCTGATACACCGTTGAAATACCTACATTCTGGGCATCTCTCGTGGAATGATTTTTGATCGTTCCGTTTATGCCGTCTATATGTATCTCACCTGCTTCAAAATCATTTATACCTGTAAGACACTTGATCAGAGTCGATTTTCCGGCTCCGTTCTCCCCCATAAGGGCGTGTATCTCACCCTTTCGCAGTGTCAGCTGCACGTTATCCAGCGCCTTTACGCCGGGAAAAGTCATCGATATGCCTCTGGCCCTGAGCACTACATTGTTTTCCATGCGCCTTCTCCTTTCTGATGTAATATCCCTTCTTAAAAAAGGAGACCCCGAAGTACCCCGGGGCCTCCCAATTTTTGGTATTGATCAATACTGAGCTGCGATCACGTCGTCAGTAACCTCTGTCATGGTCTGTGCTTCACCGTCGATTGAGAAATCTACGATCTGATCGGGAAGTGCATACCAGTGCTCTTCCATATATACTTCCTTCTCGGGAGTCTCACCCTTCTGAAGCTGCTGGATAACCTGCTCTACGAAAGGAGCTGCAAGAGGGTTGCACTCGAAGTCGGCTGATATCTTGCCTGCCTTTACATCTTCAAGACCTGCTGTACAAGCATCGAATGATATAAGGATAACATCATTGCCGGGGCCGTAAGCAACACCTGCGTTGTCCATAGCTGTCATAGCACCGAATGCTTCGTTATCATTCTGGCAAACTACTACGTTGAACTTGCCTTCATAAGACTTGCAGTATGACTCCATAACTTCCTGTCCGCCTGCCTTTGTGAAATCACCGGTCTGCTCATCAAGGATTGTCCATCCTTCTCTGTCAGCAACCTCCTGGAAGCCTTCGGAACGTCCGATCTGAGCTGAAGCACCGGTTGAACCGGAAATTACAAGAGCATTGATCTCTTTGATGCCCTGCTTTTCAGCATAAGCCTTAAGCCACTCGCCTGCTGCAAGACCTTCTGTCTTGAAGTTTGATCCTACCCATGAAACATACTTGTCTGAATCATCGATGGTTCTGTCGATAACGATTACAGGGATTCCTGCATCTTCGCACTCTGTAAGAACTGTATCCCAACCTGTTGCAATGATGGGGTCGATGATGATGTAATCAACACCCTGCTCGATGAATGACCTTACTGCTTCCTTCTGTGCTGCTTCATCATTGTCGCAGTCAACGAAGCTTAAGTCATATCCGTTCTCTGCCGAGAAAACATCCTGACAGCTCTTTGTGGAAGCTGTACGCCAGTCAGACTCATGTCCAACCTGTGCGAAACCAACGGTGATAACATCACCTGCAGCTCCTGAATCTGCTGCTGCTTCCTCAACAGCCTCTGCTGCCTCTTCAACATCCTCTACAACCTCAGCCTCCTCGGCGGGAGCTGCTTCCTCGGCGGGAGCTGCCTCTTCTGCGGGAGCTGCCGTCTCGGCGGGTGCTGCTGCTGATGATCCACAGCCTGCAAGCAGTGCTGCTGCCATTGTTACCGAAAGAATAGTACTAAGTAATTTCTTCTTCATTTTTTTCCTCCTTCTTACGGCAGTTATGATCTGCCAAACCTTTTATGAGTATCATTCTAAAAAAGAATGTCTTTTTACTCCATGAAAAAAATTATCCAAAAGGTGTTTATTTTTACGGATTTTTTTATGCGAAATGCTCAAAAATGAATTTTTTTACCAAAAAGTTTAAATTTTTACGATAAGGGTATTCTTACAGCTTTGAAATTATATCCCTGTTTACTTTTTTATAGAAGATGACGGATAGAGTCAGCGAAACAACCTCCGCTATAAGAAACGACCACCACACATTGGTCACCAGCCCCGTAAGTGACAGCAGCCATGCTGCGGGGATGAGTACGACTATCTGACGGCATACCGATATGATGAGTGAATAAACCGGCTTTGAAAATGCCTGGAATACCGAGCCTAAGGCTATCGCGCACCCCGCTATCGGGAAATGCAGCGAGATGATCCTTAACGCGGGTATGCCAAGCTCCTTCATATGCTCCGAAGCATTAAAAAAGCCAAGCAGTGTTCCCGGTATAAGCTGGAACACAACGGTTCCCGCTATCATTATCCCTACTGCCAGACCGATGGAAAAACGCAGCGCCTCATGTATCCTTTCTTTATTTTTTGCCCCGTAGTTATAAGCCATTACCGGAATGAGACCGTTATTTAATCCGAACACCGGCATAAAGAAAAAGCTCTGCAGCTTGAAATACACTCCGAACACCGCAGTGGCCGTTGATGAAAACGCTGTCAGTATCATATTCATGGAATAAGTCATTACCGAACCGATGGACATCATAAGTATGGAAGGCACGCCGACAAAATATATCCTTTTTATTATATTGATATCGGGGGTAAACACGGATTTAAGCGATAAAGTTATCTCGGTATTGTGCTTTACATTCAGATAAAAAGCCAGTAAAGATGCTACCGCCTGTCCGAAGATCGTTGCGTAGGCCGCACCTGCCACGCCAAGCTTCGGAAATCCGAAAAGTCCGAATATCATTATCGGATCGAATACCATATTTATGACTGCACCCGTTATCTGCGAGAGCATACTGTAGAAGGTCTTGCCGGTAGACTGCAAAAGCCTTTCCATTGTCATCTGCGACATTGCACCTATGGAAAGGATACATACTATCCTTAAATATGTCGAGCCGTAGGCCGCAATCTGAGGGTCCGATGTCTGGGAATTTATGAAAGGGTCTGATACGAATATCCCGACTGCCAGAAATACGATATAGCTGAAAAGTGTGAGCAGTATACCCGTATTTGCCGCCTTATCCGATCTCTCAAAATTTTTCTCTCCCAGAGCTTTGGAAAGAAGAGCATTGATGCCGACTCCGGTTCCCGATCCCACCGCAATTATAAGAGACTGCAGCGGGAAGGCAAGGGTAACTGCCGTAAGCGCCCCCTCATCTATGCGTGACACAAATATACTGTCCACGATATTATAAAGCGCCTGTACAAGCATCGAGAACATCATGGGCAGTGACATTGTAACTATTAGCTTCTTTACGGGCATAACGCCCATCTTATTTTCGCCGGCGGTTTTACTCAAAAAAATCCTCCTGTAAGTACATAATCAAAAGACAGACCGGTTATCCTGCACTTCATACAGCACGATCCTGTTTTCTTTAAGGGTTTTTCCGACATCTATGATACGCTGGTTTGAACTCCCCCTAAAAGGCAATGTAAGATCCTTCTTTTCTATTATAAACCTTCCGTCAACCAGTACATCGATATTATTAAGGATATCCTCCGTATCGGGGCAGTAGCAGCGTTCATTTTCCCTGTCGGTAAGCTCCTCCCATGTATAGCCGGAATAAAGCCATATGTTGCCGTGATCCACCTCTTTTCTCACCCGCTGTAAAAAAGGACGGATAACAGCCTGATTTCTTATCTCCATCGGCTCACCTCCCAAAACGGTGAGTCCGGAAATATATTCAGGCTTCAGGGATTCTATTATTTTATTTTCGATCTCTGTCGTAAACGGTTCTCCGTATGCAAAATCCCATGTCTGCGGATTAAAGCATTCGACGCAATGGTGGGTGCAGCCGCTCACAAAAAGAGAGGTACGGCACCCTTCACCGTTTGCCACATCACAATAATATATCTTTCCGTAATTCATACATTAACATTCTATATTATGATAGCAGAGTCAAAAGGAGCTTTAGCACCTTTTGGATACAATATATAGTTATTGAACTTGCTCAAAATAACTATATATTGTATCTAAAAACAGCACGAAGTGCTTTTGACTCTTATATCATATTATCAGGAAACACTCATATGAAGGACCCTGTCTCGTATCTCCTGTGTCCGTCCCTGATTCCAGAACTGTGTTCCGATATATCCGCAGGTCCTTCTTGCCACAAACAGCTTATCCTGTTCGCGGTTTTTACAGTTGGGACATTCCCATACAAGCTTTCCGTGATCGTCTTCTACTATCTTTATCTCACCCTCATAGCCGCACACCTGGCAATAATCACTCTTGGTATTGAGTTCGGCATACATTATATTGTCATATATGAACCTGATGACCGAAAGCACCGCGGGAAGGTTATTCTGCATATCCGGCACCTCCACATAGCTTATGGCTCCTCCAGGTGAGAGCTTCTGGAATTCCGACTCAAATTTAAGCTTGCTGAATGCGTCTATCTCCTCAGATACGTGCACATGATAGCTGTTTGTTATGTAGTTCTTGTCTGTAACTCCCTGTATCACGCCAAAACGCTTTTGCAGGCACTTTGCAAATTTATATGTCGTGGACTCCATGGGCGTGCCGTAGAGCGAGTAGCTGATATTTTCCTCGCTTCTCCACTGTGAGCACTTATCGTTCATATACTGCATTACCTTAAGCGCAAAGGGCTTTGCCTCGGCATCGGTATGCGACCTTCCGAGCATCCTCACGCACATCTCGTATATTCCGGCATACCCGAGAGAAATTGTTGAATAATTTCCGAAGAGCAGCTTATCGATCTTTTCACCCTTGTTAAGCCTCGCAAGTGCGCCGTACTGCCAGAGTATGGGTGCCACATCCGAAACCGTCCCTTTTAGTCTTTCGTGTCTGCATCTTAAAGCCCTGTGACAAAGCTCCAGCCTTTCATCCAGTATCCTCCAGAATTCATCCATATCTCCGTTTGACGAACAGGCAACATCCACAAGATTTATCGTGACCACTCCCTGATTAAAGCGTCCGTAATATTTGTGGGAACCGTCCGGATTTAATCCTGTGGTATCCGGTGTAAGGAATGACCTGCAGCCCATGCAGGGGTATACATCCCCGTTCTTGTATTCACGCATCTTCTTGGCAGAGATATAATCGGGCACCATACGCTTTGCCGTACATTTTGCCGCAAGCTTTGTAAGCTCCCAGTATTTTGAATCCGAATTGATATTATCCTCGTCAAGCACATAGATCAGCTTCGGAAATGCAGGCGTGATCCATACACCCTTCTCGTTTTTTACACCCTTTATTCGCTGGGTAAGCACCTCCTTTATTATCGCGGCAAGGTCTTCCCTTATCTGTCCCTCGGGCACCTCGTCAAGATACATGAACATTGTCACAAAAGGAGCCTGACCGTTACAGGTCATAAGGGTTATAAGCTGGTACTGAATGGTCTGGATACCGTTTTTTATCTCCTCTGCAAGCCTTATCTCCGTAAGTCTGTCAATTATCTTATCGTCAAGGCTTTCACCGCATTCTTTTCTTTCTTCTGTTACTTCCTTCCTTATCTTCTGCCTGCTCACATCCACAAAGGGAGCAAGATGCGATAAGGTAAAGGACTGGCCTCCGTACTGATTGCTGGCTACCTGCGCAACGATCTGCGTGGTCACATTACAGGCTGTAAAGAAGCTGTGGGGCTTTTCTATAAGTGTTTCGCTTATAACCGTACCGTTCTGAAGCATATCCTCCAGATTGATAAGATCACAGTTATGCTCTCTCTGTGCAAAATAATCCGAATCGTGAAAATGAATGATCCCCTCTTCATGGGCACGCACTATCTCCTCGGGCAGCAGCACCCTCTTTGTAAGATCCTTGCTGACCTCGCCTGCCATATAGTCACGCTGCGTGGAATTGATGACCGGATTTTTATTTGAATTTTCCTGTTTGACCTCTTCGTTGGCCTGATCTATCAGTGAAAGAATACCGTCGTCGGTCGTATTCGACTTTCTGGCAAGATTTCTTTTATATCTGTAGCGGACATATTTCTGAGCGACTTCAAAGCCCCTCATCTCCATTATCCCGCGCTCCACCAGTTCCTGAATATCCTCGACATTTACCGCATGCGATGAATGCCCCACCTCACTTGCGATATTGTCCGCTACTGCCTGTATCTGGTATTCATTCATCTGATGGATCCTGTCCACCTCCCTGTTTGCCTTGACGATCGCATTTACGATCTTTGTAATGTCAAAGCTGACCTCCTGTCCGTTTCTTTTGATCACGTTGATACTTACTCTCTCACTCATTACTTCTCCCGTTTTTCGTCAGAAAAGCCCGATTGTTTTATGTTAACCGCTATAAAAGCCCGGCATCCTTAAAACGCCGAACTTTAACGCTTTTCCGACTTATATTTACAATATATAGGTCTGATATTTTTTCAAGGCCACTATATATTGTGTTTTATAATTTTACCAAAGAAAATAAAAAAGTAAAGAGTTATTTTAAATAAAAAATTCCCCGGTAGTGGTATTATATAAAAAAGGAGGTCCGGTGTGAGTCCGAAGTATCTTTTTTTCCTAACCTCATATTTATTCACGGCAATGTTGATGACAGCATGCTCAAATGAAAATGTACCGGCTCCTGTTACGGCAGAGATAACAGGTCCCACTCAAACCCCGGTTTCAGACGATGCCGCAGTACTTTCGGTAAGTAAAAACAAGGTGATCGTCAACACCCCCGAAGTGGATATAGATATCAAAAGGGATAATGTACCCTATGTGGATTTTCCCGCGCCTGAGATATCTATACCATCGGTAAACTCAATCTCTCCCGACATCTCGATCCTCCTTCCCGAAGGAGTCTCTTTTGACGAGCTTTTTGAAAATGCCGGGGAAGTCACCTCCTCTTCCGGTAATTTCAGCGTATCCATAGCCCCGGACACCATTACGGAAATCATGCCCCTGTCACCGCCACGTCCGAAGACTGCTCTTAAGCTTTATTACAAAATGTCGGATTACAAATATAACGGATCTGCCCTGCACGGTGCCTGCACCCCGATGACAATGATAAACTGCTTAAATAAATTCAACAATGACGGGGACTGTACCTTGACCGAAACGCTGGATATAGCTTCCCGTCTCGGCTTATGGACAGCCTCCGGCGGAATGAGCGCGGAGGGGATATTCATCACAACGGCTGCCTTAAACGAGCTTCACAATACCGGTAACTCCGTGGCACTTTTTGCCCCCAAGGATTGTGATGAGCTAGGCGAGATCATAGACAGGGGGCTTACGGCAGGTGTGTGTGTGGATTCAAATATGCTCTGGAAGGGTACCGGTGACGGATACGCAGACCATATGATAGCGGTACTTAAAACCGACCGTGATAAGACCGGACTTCTCAAGGGCTTTGAGATCATCGACAGCGGAATGGGTATGACCTATATTTCCGCCGATCTCTACGATGAATGTGCCTTAGGAAACAAGCTCGGATTTGCGATGATCTTCGGAAACAGCGCCAATCCGCCGTATTGATGGGATGTCAGCGCTGCTGAACTGGTATTTAAAAATGATATTATACATTATGTAAACTATGGAGATAAGAAAAGCTTCAATTTACGAAAAATTTAATTGTATTGCAGATAAGTGTCCCGAAAACTGCTGTAAAGGGTGGCGCATACATATTGATGATGACACCGTGCAGAAATATCTTGAAATGAAGGGACTTAAGGGTGTATGTATAAGGCTTTTTATGCATACCGATGATTTTATGCCGTATTTTTCAAAAAAATCCATCCGCTGTCCCCTTATGACCCATGACCGGTACTGCAGCATACAGCGCCGTATCGGAGAGGATTTTATGCCCGAGATATGCCGGAGATTTCCCAGAGATATGCGTAACTACGGTGCTTTTGCCGAATACCATCTCGACCTTTCCTGCACTCATGCCGCCTTTTTAATGCTTGAAAACAGGGATGCCGAAAAGCTGATAATTTCCGAAGGTACATCAGATCTTCCCGTATTCGGAAATAACGATGATGAGGATTTCCTTAAGACACTTGATGAGTCCAGAAGGGAAATGCTTTCACTGTTTGAATACAGTAAAGGCTTTGGGATCGACGGGCTTGACAACGCTTTCAAAAGGGCTCTCGATATTGCCACCTCGGATCATTTCCGTGCCCTTTCTGTGCAAAATCCGGAATCCGGAAAAAACACCGGTCCGGGTCTTTTCCCGCTCCCGCTTGAAATACTGAACGAAATGGTAAACAACAGCCTGTATAAAGACAGGATGCTATACTATTCGCCGTTTTTCTACAGTCTTTTCAGACGGTATTTCAAATA
>JAGBOJ010000024.1 GCA_017633935.1 Lachnospiraceae bacterium
AAGGTAGACTGGCTGTAATCTTTATAAAAAAACCGCATAAGACCTGATCAGAAAAAGAACTCCCGGGAGCATTCCCGGGAGTTCTTTATTACTTGCAGTTAAATTACTTAATAATGGTAGCAACTCTTCCTGATCCTACTGTACGGCCACCCTCACGGATAGCGAATGTAAGACCCTGCTCCATAGCGATGGGGTGGATGAGCTCGATCGTCATCTCTACGTTATCGCCGGGCATACACATCTCTGTGCCTTCAGGCAGGTTGCAGACACCTGTAACGTCAGTTGTTCTGAAATAGAACTGAGGACGATAGTTGTTGAAGAAAGGAGTATGACGTCCACCTTCATCCTTTGTCAGAACGTATACCTGAGCCGTGAAGTTTGTATGGCAGGTAACTGTTCCGGGCTTTGCAAGAACCTGTCCTCTTTCGATTTCCTTACGGTCAACACCACGGAGAAGAGCACCGATGTTATCACCTGCTTCACCCTGATCAAGAAGCTTACGGAACATCTCGATACCGGTAACAACTGTCTTCTTAACATCTTCCCTGATACCAACGATCTCAACTTCATCGTTAAGGTGGATAGTACCACGCTCAACACGTCCCGTAGCAACAGTACCACGTCCTGTGATCGTGAATACGTCCTCGACGGGCATAAGGAACGGCTTGTCTGTAGGACGCTGGGGTGTAGGAATGTAGCTGTCAACGCTATCCATAAGCTCGATAACCTTGTCTCCCCACTCACCCTTGGGATCCTCAAGAGCCTTAAGAGCTGAACCGCGGATGATCGGAATATCATCACCGGGGAACTCATATTCATTAAGAAGGTCACGAACCTCCATCTCAACGAGCTCGATAAGCTCGGGGTCGTCAACCATATCGCACTTATTAAGGAATACTACGATGTAAGGAACGCCGACCTGACGTGCAAGAAGAACGTGCTCCTTGGTCTGAGCCATAACACCGTCTGTAGCGGCAACAACGAGGATAGCGCCGTCCATCTGAGCAGCACCGGTGATCATGTTCTTAACGTAGTCAGCATGGCCGGGGCAGTCAACGTGTGCATAGTGACGGTTTGCTGTCTCATACTCAACGTGAGCTGTGGAAATCGTGATTCCACGTTCCCTCTCTTCGGGAGCTTTATCGATCTGATCGAAAGCAACGGCTGTACCGCCTGCTCTTTCTGCCAAAACGGATGTGATAGCCGCTGTAAGAGTTGTCTTACCGTGGTCTACGTGTCCGATCGTTCCAATGTTTACGTGTGGCTTGGTTCTTTCAAATTTAGCCTTTCCCATTTTATAAATCCTCCTTATTATATGGCGCAATGCGCTTACGCTGCCGCATTTGAAATCCATTATATGTCATATGCGGCACTTTTTCAAGTTAATTTATTTCATGATATCAAGGTCAAAAGGTGCTTTTGACCCTGACATCATTTCATCAGCTTTTCGTGGTCAAAACCTTGTCCGCCACATTCTTAGGCACCTGCTCATATTTTTCAAAGAACATTGAGTAGTTGCCTCGACCCTGTGTACGCGAACGAAGATCCGTCGAATATCCGAACATCTCAGCAAGGGGAACAAAAGCCTTTACCATCTTGCCGCCTCCGATGTCCTCCATGCCCTCGATACGTCCACGGCGTGAATTCAGATCTCCGATAACATCACCCATGTAATCCTCAGGCATTGTAACCTCAACCTTCATAATAGGCTCAAGCAGTATGGGCGCTCCCTTCTGCATAGCATCCTTTAATGCCATCGATCCGGCGATATGGAATGCCATTTCCGAAGAGTCGACCTCATGGTATGAACCGTCGTATACATTGGCTGATATGCCCACAACGGGGAATCCGCCCAAAGTACCGGACTTCATCGCCTCCTCGATACCCTCGCCTATAGCGGGGATATACTCCTTCGGTATAGCACCGCCGACTACGGATGACTCAAACTTGTAAAGCTCTTCACCGTTTGCATCCATGGGTGCGAACTTAACCTTACAATGTCCGTACTGTCCGCGTCCGCCGGACTGCTTGATGTATTTGCTTTCGATATCGACTTCCTTCGTGATAGTCTCCTTATACGCAACCTGAGGAGCACCTACGTTCGCTTCCACATTAAACTCGCGTAAAAGTCTGTCCACGATTATCTCAAGATGCAGCTCTCCCATTCCGGCAATGATAGTCTGTCCGGTTTCGGAGTCCGTATGCTGCTTAAATGTCGGGTCTTCCTCGGCAAGCTTGGCAAGTGCCTCACCCAGCTTATCCTGTCCCGCCTTCGTCTTGGGCTCAATAGCCAGCTCGATAACGGGCTCGGGGAATACCATCGACTCCAGTATGATCGGGTGCTGTTCATCGCAGATCGTATCACCGGTAGTCGTGAACTTAAATCCGACTGCGGCGGCGATATCGCCCGAGTACACCTTCTCAAGCTCCTGCCTCTTATTTGCGTGCATCTGAAGGATACGTCCCACACGCTCTTTCTTGTTCTTTGTAGCGTTAAGAACATATGAACCCGAATTCATCATTCCGGAATAAACTCTGAAATAAGCCAGCTTTCCTACAAACGGGTCGGTCATGATCTTAAACGCCAGTGCCGAGAAGGGTTCATCATCGGATGATTTTCTCGAATCGGGATTGCCCTCAAGATCGGTACCCTGAATGTCAGGTATATCCGTAGGTGCGGGCATATACTCGATAACACCGTCAAGAAGCTTCTGCACACCTTTATTTCTGTATGCGGAACCGCAGAATACCGGTACCGCACTGCACTCGCAGGTAGCCTTGCGAAGCACCTTCTTTAATTCGGAAACCTCAGGTATCTTCTCTTCAAGATACTGTTCCATAAGATCATCATCCAGCTCACAGATCTTCTCTAAAAGCTCTGTATGATACTCCTCAGCCAGATCCTTCATATCATCGGGTATGTCAGTGATCTCTATGTCGGTTCCCTTGTCATTTGTGTAGATATAAGCCTTCATCTCAAAAAGATCGATTATACCTTTAAACTCGTCTTCCTTACCTATGGGAAGCGTGCAGACTATGGCATTCTTTCCGAGGCGGTTCCTGATCTGGTCAACCGCTCCGTAAAAGTTTGCGCCAAGGATATCCATCTTATTGATGAAAGCCATACGGGGAACGTTATATGTATCGGCCTGACGCCATACGTTCTCCGACTGGGGCTCAACTCCGCCCTTTGCACAGAATACACCTACCGCACCGTCAAGTACGCGCAGCGATCTTTCCACCTCGACCGTAAAGTCTACGTGTCCGGGTGTATCTATGATATTTATACGATGCTCTTCGGCACCCGGTGCAGGCTTATTATCCTTCTCGAGTGTCCAGTGGCATGTCGTAGCTGCGGAAGTAATGGTGATACCTCTCTCCTGCTCCTGGGCCATCCAGTCCATTGTAGCGGTACCGTCATGCGTATCACCTATCTTGTAATTGACTCCGGTATAATAAAGTATACGCTCGGTAAGCGTAGTCTTGCCTGCGTCAATATGAGCCATGATTCCTATATTCCTGGTTCTCTCCAGGGGATATTCTCTGTCTTTAGCGTTACTCAAGGATGTTCCTCCATTCTTCACCTGATACCTTTATCAGAAGCGATAGTGTGAAAACGCCTTGTTGGCATCTGCCATCTTATGAACGTCTTCCTTCCTCTTTACTGCCGAACCGGTATTATTCGCTGCATCCATGATCTCATTTGCAAGACGCTCTTCCATAGTCTTCTCGGATCTCTGACGTGAATACATCGTCAGCCATCTCAAGCCCAGTGCCTGACGTCTGTCAGGACGGACCTCAATGGGAACCTGATAAGTAGCTCCGCCGATACGTCTTGCCTTTACCTCAAGTGCAGGCATTACATTGTTCATTGCCGTTTCAAAAACTTCTACGGCAGGTTTTCCTGTTTTTTCTTCGACCCTCTCGAAGGCTCCGTAAACGATCTTCTGAGCCACACCCTTCTTACCGTCAAGCATGATGCTGTTGATAAGCTTGGTAACTACCTTATCGTTGTACTTGGGGTCCGCGAGAACATCTCTTTTTACAATATGTCCCTTACGTGGCACGTTTCTTCCCTCCTTCATGGGTATTCACCCATAGGTACTCACAATCTGTTACACTGTGTTCGTGCTGTCTTGCATTTATATATAACGAAACATAAATCCAACACAACCGATCTCACTTTTTCTACTTAATTACTTACTTTTTCGCCGCTTTGGGTCTCTTCGCGCCATACTTGGAACGGGCCTGCATACGGTTTGCAACACCTGCCGTGTCCAGAGTACCGCGGATTATGTGGTATCTTGTACCGGGAAGATCCTTTACCCTGCCGCCACGGATCATAACAACGCTATGCTCCTGAAGGTTGTGTCCTTCACCCGGGATATAGGATGTAACCTCTATTCCGTTTGACAGACGAACCCTGGCAATCTTTCTTAAGGCTGAGTTAGGCTTCTTAGGTGTAGCAGTCTTTACGGCTGTACATACGCCTCTCTTCTGGGGAGACTTCGTATCCGTTGCTTTCTTCTGCAGCGAATTGTAACCCCTTAAAAGCGCGGGTGCCGTTGACTTCTTCACTGAAGACTGTCTGCCCTTCCTTACCAGCTGGTTGAATGTTGGCATTTAGTTTCACCTCTCTTTCTTTTATGATATATACAACAATGTAGCGTACCCTTTAAGGGCACGCCACATTATTATACGCACGTAATATTTCACTGTCAACTGTTTTTTGTTGCTTCATTTCCCGGTTTTAGTCTTCAGTTTCTCCTGCTTCCGCTCCGACAAGCTCGGCTTCTCCTTCATCGACGAAATCCTCTTCCTCATCCGTCATGTCATCCGGGCCCATCTCATCGAATTCCTCGTTAAAGTCTATCTCGTCCCCGACTACCATTCCGTCGGTTGAAAGCTGTACATTTCTGTAATGCTTCATACCCGTACCTGCCGGGATAAGCTTTCCGATGCAGACATTTTCCTTTAAGCCGATAAGCTTGTCGAGCTTGCCCTTGATCGCAGCCTCGGTAAGCACCTTTGTCGTCTCCTGGAAGGACGCTGCCGAAAGGAAGGAATCCGTTGCAAGTGAGGCTTTTGTGATACCGAGAAGTACCTGCTTGCCTTCAGCCTGGGTCTTTCCTTCGGATTCAAGTCTTTCGTTCATATCATCGAAATCCAGAACATCCATCAGTGTACCGGGCAGCAGGTCGTTTGCATCCCCGCTTTCCTCGACTCTTATCTTCTTAAGCATCTGGCGTACGATTATCTCTATATGCTTATCATTTATCTCCACACCCTGCAGACGGTAAACCCTCTGAACCTCGCGGAGCATATAATCCTGTACAGCCCTTAATCCCTTGATCTTTAACAGATCGTGAGGATTGACCGAACCCTCGGTGATCTCATCACCGGCCTCGATCTCCTGTCCGTCGGAGATCTTGATCCTTGAGCCGAAGGGAATGAGGTAAGACTTTGACTCACCCGTCTCATTATTCGTAACGACCACATCTCTCTTATTCTTCTGATCCTTGATGGTCGCGATTCCGGCGATCTCGGAGATGATCGCAAGACCCTTGGGCTTTCTTGCCTCAAAAAGCTCCTCAACTCTGGGAAGACCCTGAGTGATATCGCTTCCGGCAACTCCTCCGGTATGGAAGGTTCTCATTGTAAGCTGTGTACCGGGTTCACCGATAGACTGGGCAGCAATGATACCTACTGCTTCACCAACCTGCACAGCCTCACCGGTAGCCATGTTTGCACCATAGCACTTTGCACAGACTCCGAGGTGCGAACGGCAGGTAAGAACAGTTCTTATCTTGATCTCTTCTATCGGCTTTCCGTCCTTGACCCCTGAGCTTAATATCCTGTCGGCTCTGTTGGGAGTGATCATATGGTTCTTTGCCACTATGAGCTCGCCGTTTTTATCATATATATCCTCGCAGGTATATCTGCCGACTATCCTGTCGTGGAGATTTTCGATCTCCTCCTTGCCGTCCATGAATGCCTTTACGACCATTCCGGGTATCTCTCTGTCGGTACCCTCGCAGCAGTCGGTCTCCCTGATGATAAGATCCTGTGACACATCGACAAGACGCCTTGTAAGGTATCCCGAATCCGCTGTACGCAGAGCCGTGTCCGAAAGTCCCTTTCTTGCTCCATGCGCCGACATAAAGTATTCCAGAACATTAAGTCCCTCACGGAAGTTTGACTTGATGGGAAGCTCTATCGTATGTCCCGTGGTATCGGCCATAAGTCCGCGCATACCGGCAAGCTGCTTTATCTGCTTCTCCGAGCCTCTCGCTCCGGAGTCCGCCATCATGAAGATGTTGTTATACTTATCCAGACCGTTTAAGAGGTCCTTGGTAAGAACTTCATCCATCTCCTTCCATGTCTCTATTACCTCATTGTAACGCTCCGTATCCGTGATAAGACCTCTCTTGTAATTCCTTGTGATCTTATCAACCGTATCCTGAGCCTGTTCAATGAGCTCAGCCTTCTGTGCAGGCACCGTCATATCCGAGATCGAAACGCTCATCGCCGCGATCGTGGAATAATGATAACCCATTGCTTTAATATGATCGAGTACCTCAGCGGTCTTGATTGCGCCGTGATTATTGATAACTCTTTCGATTATCTGCTTTAACTGCTTCTTTCCTACAAGGAAATCAACCTCAAGCGCTATGGCGTTCTCCGGCTTGCTTCTGTCCACAAAGCCAAGATCCTGGGGAAGTATCTCGTTAAACAGGAACCTTCCGAGGATGGAGTGTACCACTCCGCTGACCTCTTTACCGTTGATCCTTCTTGTTAACTGTACTCCGATCTTTGAATGGAGCGTTATAACCTTATTTTCATAGGCAAGTATGGCTTCGTTGATATTCTTGAATATCTTGCCCTCACCGGGCTCGCCGTCTCTTTCCTGTGTCAGATAGTAAACACCGAGAACCATATCCTGTGTGGGTACAGTCACCGGGCCGCCGTCTGACGGCTTTAAGAGGTTATTCGGTGAAAGAAGCAGGAATCTGCACTCCGCCTGCGCCTCAACCGACAAAGGAAGATGCACTGCCATCTGATCTCCGTCAAAGTCTGCATTGAAAGCAGTACATGCAAGCGGATGAAGCTTGATCGCCTTACCTTCCACAAGAATAGGCTCAAATGCCTGTATACCGAGTCTGTGAAGCGTAGGTGCACGGTTCAGCATAACCGGATGCTCCTTTATAACTCCTTCGAGCACATCCCATACCTCAGGATCAAGATGCTCGACCATCTTCTTTGCATTCTTGATATTGTGGGATATACCGCTCTGTACAAGCTCCTTCATAACGAAGGGCTTAAAGAGCTCTATAGCCATCTCCTTGGGCAGACCGCACTGCCAGATCTTTAACTCGGGGCCTACGACGATAACCGAACGTCCCGAATAATCCACTCTCTTTCCGAGAAGGTTCTGTCTGAAGCGTCCTCCCTTTCCTTTAAGCATATCGGAAAGCGACTTAAGCGCCCTGTTTCCGGGTCCCGTTACCGGTCTTCCCCTTCTGCCGTTATCTATAAGTGCGTCTACCGCCTCCTGCAGCATTCTCTTCTCGTTACGCACGATGATATCGGGTGCGCCGAGCTCGAGAAGCCTCTGCAGACGGTTGTTTCTGTTTATTATCCTTCTGTAAAGATCATTTAAGTCGGAGGTTGCAAAACGTCCGCCGTCAAGCTGAACCATGGGTCTGAGATCCGGAGGGATTACGGGTATGCAGTCAAGTATCATCCATGACGGCTGATTGCCCGATTCCCTGAAGGCTTCCACAACCTCAAGTCTCTTTATTATCCTCGCCCTCTTCTGTCCTGTCGAGCTTTCCAGCTCTTCCTTTAAGCTGTCGGATTCCTTATCAAGATCGATCGATACCAGAAGCTCTTTTATCGCTTCGGCTCCCATGCCGACCCTGAACTTATTGCCGTACTGCTCCCTTGCGTCCTGATACTCCTTTTCCGAAAGCACCTGCTTATACTCAAGGTCGGTCTCTGCGGGATCAAGTACGATATATGAAGCAAAATACAGCACCTTTTCAAGCACCCTCGGAGAAAGATCCAGAATCAGACCCATTCTGCTGGGGATACCCTTGAAATACCAGATGTGGGAAACAGGAGCGGCAAGCTCGATATGTCCCATTCTCTCACGCCTTACGGAAGCCTTTGTCACCTCCACACCGCAGCGGTCACAGATCACACCCTTATACCTGATCTTCTTGTACTTACCGCAGTGACATTCCCAATCCTTGCTCGGTCCGAAGATCTTTTCGCAGAAAAGTCCGTCTCTTTCAGGCTTTAAGGTTCTGTAGTTGATGGTCTCAGGCTTCTTTACCTCACCGTGGGACCACTCCCTTATCTTGTCCGGCGAAGCAAGCCCGATCCTGATAGCATCAAACGCTAACGGCTCATATGTGTCCTTACCACTTATCATATTTGGCATTATTTTTCTCCTATACTGCGGAACAGTCATAAATCACCTTGTTTTGTGCCTGCTCCTATCTGTTAACGGGTCAAATTAAAGCTTCTTACATTACAGGGTCTTCCTCGGGGATCTCTTCCGGAAATTCATCCGGGATATCCTCATCCACATAGCTTTCCTCGTCGTCATCAGGCTCATCTTCATATTCAACGTCCACCAGTTCCTCGTTTTCGTTGAATTCCTTGGTCTGATAACCGTTTGCCGCAAACGAATCCTCATCTCTGTAATTTCTGCTCTCGCCCTCTATGACAGCCCTCAGATCCGTATCGACATAATCAACCGTTTCCGCTATCTCAACCTCGGTTCCGTCGTCTTTAAGGACTCTCACATCAAGTCCAAGTGACTGCAGCTCCTTAAGAAGCACCTTAAATGATTCGGGCACTCCGGGTTCGGGTATGTTCTCACCCTTGATGATAGCCTCGTAAGTCTTTACACGTCCGATAACATCATCAGACTTAACCGTAAGGATCTCCTGCAGAGTATACGAAGCTCCGTATGCCTCCAAAGCCCAGACTTCCATTTCTCCGAAACGCTGTCCGCCGAACTGGGCCTTTCCTCCCAAAGGCTGCTGCGTAACAAGTGAGTAAGGACCTGTGGAACGGGCATGTATCTTATCATCCACCAGATGATGGAGCTTTAAGTAATGCATATGTCCGATAGTAACGGGGTTATCGAAATATTCTCCCGTTCTTCCGTCTCTTAAGAACACCTTGCCGTCCCGTCTTATCTCAACACCCTTCCAGAGCTCTCTGTGGTCCCTGTTCTCCGAAAGATATTCCATAACCTCGGGAAGAAGGATATCCTTGTATTTCTTTTCAAAATCCTCCCATTCGCTGTTAACGTAATCGTTAGCAAGCTCTAAGGTGTCCTGTATGTCTATCTCGTTTGCACCGTCAAATACGGGAGTGGAAATATTAAATCCGAGTGCCATTGCCGCAAGGGAAAGATGTATCTCAAGCACCTGTCCGATATTCATACGCGAAGGCACGCCCAAAGGATTAAGCACTATGTCAAGCGGCCTGCCGTTCGGCAGATAAGGCATATCCTCAATGGGAAGGACTCTGGAAACAACACCCTTGTTTCCGTGGCGTCCCGCCATCTTATCTCCGACCGATATCTTTCTCTTCTGCGCTATATAAATCCTTACGGCCTTGTTGACTCCGGGTGAAAGCTCGTCTCCGGCTTCTCTTGTGAACACCTTGGCATCCACCACGATACCGTATTCTCCGTGAGGCACCTTAAGGGATGTATCCCTGACCTCTCTGGCCTTCTCACCGAAAATCGCCCTGAGCAGCCTTTCCTCGGCAGTAAGCTCCGTCTCGCCCTTCGGAGTAACCTTCCCGACAAGGATATCACCTGCGCGGACCTCGGCACCGATCCTGATGATACCGTTTTCATCAAGATCCTTTAACGCCTCATCCCCGACACCGGGAACATCCCTTGTGATCTCCTCGGGTCCGAGCTTTGTCTCTCTTGCTTCCGCTTCATATTCCTCAATATGGATCGATGTAAACACATCATCCTCAACAAGTCTTTCACTCAAAAGGACTGCATCCTCATAGTTGTAACCTTCCCATGTCATAAATCCGATAAGGGGGTTCTTTCCGAGCGCCAGTTCGCCGTTGCTGGTCGAAGGACCGTCTGCGATAACGTCTCCGGCTTCTATATGATCGCCCTTTACCACTATCGGCCTCTGATTATAGCAGTTGGACTGGTTTGAACGCATAAACTTGGTAAGCTTATATTCCTCTTTTGTCCCGTCGTCATTATCCACAAGGATGCGGTTTGACTCGGCGCGTGTTACCGTACCGGCCTTTTTAGCCACTACACAGACTCCGGAGTCGACAGCAGCCTTGTTTTCCATACCGGTTCCTACCACGGGAGCCTCGGTCACAAGAAGAGGCACCGCCTGACGCTGCATGTTTGATCCCATAAGGGCACGGTTTGCGTCATCATTCTGAAGGAAAGGCACGAGTGCCGTAGCCACCGAGAACACCATCTTGGGAGACACATCCATATAATCGAAAAGTGTCTTTTCATATTCCTGCGTCTCATCCTTGAAACGACCCGAAACGCTGTTTCTTACGAAATGTCCCTCGGCATCCAACTTTTCGTTTGCCTGTGCCACATGGTAGTTATCCTCTTCATCGGCTGTCATATAAACAACCTCATCCGTTACTCTCGGATTTTCCGGATCGGAGTGGTCTATCTTTCTGTAAGGAGCCTCCACAAAGCCATACTCATTTATACGCGCATAGCATGCCAATGAGTTGATAAGACCGATATTCGGTCCTTCCGGAGTCTCTATGGGACACATTCTTCCGTAATGCGAATAGTGAACATCCCTGACCTCGAATCCGGCACGGTCTCTTGAAAGTCCGCCGGGACCCAGAGCCGAAAGCCTCCTCTTATGAGTCAGCTCACCCAGAGGGTTGTTCTGATCCATAAACTGTGACAACTGCGATGATCCGAAGAACTCCTTGACCGCTGCCGTCACCGGCTTGATATTTATAAGCTGCTGGGCAGTGATATTTGAAAGATCCTGAGTGGTCATTCTCTCTCTAACCACTCTTTCAAGTCTTGAAAGACCTATCCTGTACTGGTTCTGTAAAAGCTCTCCGACCGCACGTATACGACGGTTTCCCAGATGATCGATATCGTCCTTGTTTCCGATACCGTATTCAAGATGCATATTATAATTTATTGAAGCAAAGATATCATCGCGTGTGATGTGCTTCGGTATAAGCTCCGATATGTTTCTCTTTATGGCATCCTTAAGCTCCTCGGGAGTATCGTTTTCCTCCATGAGCTGCTCGAGCACGGGATAATAAACGAGCTCCGTAACACCGTAATCCCTTGCCGTCTCTCCCTTGGGAAACTCGATATAATGCTCTATATTTACCATCATGGATGAGAGTACCTTTACATTCCTCTCCTCCGCCTGGATCATTACATAAGGAACGGCGCAGTCCTGTATCTCGTCTGCGAGCTCTCTTGAAACCACCGTTCCGGCCTTTGCCTTTAACCCGCTCCTTCCGGAAAGCCTTACTATCTCACCTGTTGCGGGATCGATAACATCCTCTGCGAGAGTATGTCCGGCAATGCGGTTCTTGAACATAAGCTTTTTATTAAATTTATATCTTCCGACCTTTGCAAGGTCATATCTTCTCGAATCAAAGAACATACCCTCTATGAGCGTCCTTGCGCTTTCCTCCGCAAGAGGCTCACCGGGCCTTATCTTTTTGTACAGCTCAAGGAGACCGTCTCTTTCGTTTTCGGACGGGTCCTTTGCAAATGAGCTCACTATCTTGGGCTCATCCCCGAAACGCTCAAGTATTTCGGCATTCGTACCGAGTCCGAGCGCTCGTATGAGCACCGTGACGGGGACCTTTCTTGTGCGGTCCACTCTTACATAGAATACATCATTTGAATCGGTCTCATATTCAAGCCACGCTCCCCTGTTGGGGATCACCGTACATGAATATAATTTCTTGCCTATCTTGTCGTGATCGATGCCGTAATAGATACCCGGCGAACGTACAAGCTGGCTGACTATGACTCTTTCCGCTCCGTTTATGACAAACGTACCCGTATCCGTCATGATAGGGAGATCTCCCATGAAAATCTCCTGATCGACAATGTCCTGCTCGGGCTTGGTAGCGTTTCTGAGTCTGACGGTCACCTTTAAGGGAGCCGCGTATGTAGCGTCCCTTGCCTTGCATTCTTCTATGGAATACTTGGTCTTATCCCTGCAAAGGTGATAATCCACGAAATCCATACTGAGGTTCCCGCTGTAATCAGTGATAGGCGAGATGTCCTCAAACGCCTCCTTCAGACCTTCGTTGATGAACCAGTTATATGAGTCTCTCTGTACTTCTATGAGGTCTGGCATACCGAGCACCTCATTCTGGCGCTGGTAACTCATTCTCAGGTTCTTTCCGCTGTAGACCGGACGTATTCTGTTCTTTTCCATTGGCGTTTTACCCCTTTTGATGAGCCGCAAAGCGGCTTGTTTACTTGAATTTAGGCGCAATAAAGCCTGTGCCACCATGATAGTGCATTCTACATAGTAGCACAAGCTTTTATTAGAGTCAAGAAAAATTTTTACTTATATCTTTTGTATTATTTAAGAGTGATGACTGCGCCCTCTGCCTCAAACTTAGCCTTGATGTCATCGGCAGTTGCCTTGTCTGCAGCTTCCTTAACTACCTTCGGTGCGCCCTCAACAAGCTCTTTTGCTTCCTTCAGGCCGAGACCGGTCACATCACGTACAACCTTTATAACCTTGATCTTGTTAGGTCCTACATCCGTAAGCTCTACATCAAACTCTGTCTTCTCCTCTGCTGCTGCTCCGCCTGCCGCTGCACCTGCTGCCGCAACAACAACACCTGCTGCCGCAGATACGCCGAACTCTTCCTCGCAAGCCTTTACGAGATCGTTAAGCTCAAGTACGGAAAGCTCTTTTATAGCATCAATGATTTCTTCCTTTGTTAACTTTGCCATTTTTATTACCTCCTGAAATGTTATATCCTATTATAAATACTGTACCGCAGAACCTTATTCCGTCTTTTCTTCTGCGGGTGCCTCTGCAGGTGCTTCCTCGGCGGGAGCTTCAACTGCAGTCTCTGCCTTTGCTTCTTCAGCCGACGCCTCTGCCTTTGCCTCTTCAGCAGGCGTATCGCCACCTTCTTCCTTCTTCTGTGCGATCTGGTTCAGTACGCGGGCGAAGTTTGTGATAGGTGACTGAATGCTGCCCAGGAACTTTGAAAGCAGTTCTTCCCTTGAAGGGATCTCTGCAAGCTTCTTAATACCTTCGGCATCGTAATATTCACCTTCGATGACACCGCCCTTTACCTCGAGCTTGTCAGCCTCCTTTGCGAATTTCACGATCACTCTTGCGGGAGCGGTAACATCTTCCGACGCTAACGCCAAAGCCGAAGGACCTTCAAGGAGCTTATTAAGTTCCTCAAACCCGGTTCCGTCAAAAGCACGCTTCATCATAGTGTTCTTATAAACCTTATAATTAACGCCTGCTTCACGGAGCTGCTTGCGGAGCTTTGTATCCTGCTCCACCGTAAGTCCTATGGCATCAACGAGCAACGCTGCCTTGGCATCTTTAAGCTTTTCCGAAATCTCTTCAACTATCGGCGCTTTAAGTTCTACCTTTGCCATTAAGCTTTTCCTCCTTTTTTTGTATTTGCCGGGGATATACCCCTTATGCCGAAAAAACTCCGTCAAAAAGACGGAGCGAAATAAAAGTCATATCACGATTTCTTTTATCCTCGGCAGGCGTTTGTCTTCTTACGCTTTCATATCTTCATAAGATGCTTATAAAGATATCCGGCACCTGCTGTCTCCGGCTGCCTGTTTAACAAGCAAGAGTAAATCTATCACAATTCGGCCCGCCGTGTCAAGGGATTATTGCAAAATAAGAACATATTATATAAAATGATTGTTACGATTCAGCGCCATCAGCAAGCTGATGTCTCTCGTGGCTTGGGACTGGATTGTAACAAAAAAACCTGCACAGACTTAAAAGGACTCTTATATATGGATAACACACATTCAAACATACAAAAACTGATCGGCAATATAGAGCAGGTCATAATCGGAAAACACGATATAATCGAACTTGTCATAACGGCGCTTATCGCGGGAGGACACGTACTTATCGAGGATGTTCCCGGTGTGGGAAAGACACGGCTCGCTGCCGCTCTTTCCATGTCCTGTACCGGAACCTTTAACAGACTTCAGCTTACTCCGGATATAATGCCCTCGGATATCACCGGCTTCAGTCTTATCGACCCCTTGACCAAGGAATTGAAATTCCGTGAGGGAGCCGCGTTCTGTAACTTCCTTCTTGCTGATGAGATAAACCGCTCTTCTCCCAAAACCCAGTCTGCTCTGCTTGAAGTAATGGAAGAGACCCAGATAAGCATAGACGGAATCACCCATGCCTTAAGGCAGCCCTTTATGGTGCTTGCCACCCAGAATCCCGTAGAGACCTACGGCACCTACCATCTTCCAGAAGCGCAGATGGATAGATTCCTGATGCGGCTTAATATGGGATACCCCGAAGAAAATGACGAGCTTACAATATTAAACAGGAAAGATAACCGGCTCTCTCAGGAGCTGACCCCGGTACTTACAACCGATGATATACTTGAGATTCAAAAAAGTGCGGAAGATATCCATTGCAGCGATGCTCTCAACAGATATATCATAGCGATCGCAGATGCCACCAGAAATGATGAGGGTATCCTTCTCGGTATAAGTCCGAGAGGGTCGATCGCCCTGCAGTCTGCCGCTAAAGCTTATGCTCTTATAAAAGGACGGGATTATGTCTGTCCCGATGATATAAAATACCTTTCCGTATATGTATTATCTCACCGGCTTATCCTCTCTCCGCAGGGACGGGCCAAATGGCACGATCCCGAAAATGCCGTAAAAGCACTTTTACAAAGACTGCACATTCCGGGCTGACAGACAGATTCCGGTACCCCAAGTCTTGATCCATAGCAGAACCTGTCATAATAAATGAAAGAAAAAACCATTCCCGTTAAATTTAATTTTTCACTGCATACACTGTCGGGCATTCTTTTTGCCTCGGTCTTTATCGTGATCTTTGCCCTCTATTGCAGCGGCAGGGTCGGGTGGTTTTTGCTGCTCGTGCTGATACTTTCTCCCCTTTTTTCGGTTGCTTTTACATTCTTATGCGCCCGCCATATAACTGTAAAGGCATTCTTAAGCCATTTTCTCATGAGCAAGGGCGAGCACTGCTGTCTGACAGTATCGGTAAAAAATGACAGCTTCCTCCCCTGTCCTCCGGTAGCCGTGCATTTATCCGATAATCCTCATCTTACAGCCGAAAACAGTTCATTATCAATACCGGCTGCTTTCCCGAAAAAAAGCAGCAGCACAGTGATCTTTACCGCGCAGCTTGCAGGCGGCTCCTATATAGGGGTAGAGGAAGCCCTGCTTTCCGACTGGTTCGGTATCTGTACCTTTAAGCTTACGGATTCCGGCATCACTTTTAAGACCGGAGTTTTCCCCGAGCTTTACAACACAGGCTGTGACAGCGATCTTTTGGAGAGTGTAAGCGATACATACGCCTCCGGCACAAATGATGATACCTCAGATGAAGCCTCCCTTTTCTTTAGAGGCTTTGCCGGATACGATTACAGACCTTACGAACCCGGAGACCCCTTAAAAAGGATCAACAGCAAGATCTCGGCAAAGATGGATGAGCTTATGGTCCGTCTCGATGAGCGGCAGTCCGCCTCCTTTATAAATGTCATTTTGTACCCCGATATGAAGGAAGATAACGCCGCCCTTGCTGAATCCGTCATTGAAGAAACCCTCGGGATCGTATCCGCACTTATCAGCCTTGAATTTTCCGTGAACTTTTATCATCTGAAAAAAACCGGGACCGGTGATACAAAAGACATATGGTTAAAGGAAGCTGTCCTTGGCGAAGAAGACCTTTTCCGCCTCCCGGACCTGTTAGCGGATTTCATATTTAACATACAGGGAAACACCGTCCTGCCGGAAGAAACCTGCATTGATGACAGGAATACCGCGATAGTCTGCTGTGCGGAAGACACCGGCAGCCTTTCCGGTATACACTGCTATTCTGTTTCATCGGGTAAATGGAGGCATATATGAGTATATATCTTCCGTCCTTCATACTTTCGATAATACTTACAGCCACTACGATCAGTATTTACGGAGCCCTTCTTCCCCTGCAGTTTCTGCCCCTGATCGTACTGATATGTGCCCTCAGTTTTTCAGTCCTTATCTTTACGGACCGTCACAGGCTTTTTGGAAGCCTTCTTATGACTGTATTTATAGTGCTTTCACTGGGCCTTATCCGTTTTCTTGCCTCTGCCGGAATGCAGACCTCGGATGTTTTTTTCTGGCAATGGGTCCTTACCTCCGGTGATGAGGTTGAATACAATGTCTTTTTCATAATAGCCCTGCTTGCCGGAGCAGGTGTATTTTTCAGCATTACCGTATACTATTTTGATGTGGTCTTATACAGGATCTCTTTTCTGACACTCATATGCCTTATGCCCTGCATCCTTTACGCCAAGGTAATGGCCGATATAGAAAATTTCTATCTTGTCCTGATAGCAGGCGGAGCACTTTTGATGCACATTATAAGAGCGCGCCTGAAAAAAAGCTACCTGACCCGCAACAGCTATTCCTTAAAAGAGCTTTTAAAAATCCCCTCCGGTTCTTTCCGCTTCATTGTTCCGGCGATGTTTTTTATATTTTTTGTACTTCTTTTCTGTGCACTGTTTCCCAAAAAAGAGGAGGCGAGATTTTACGACCGTTTTGAAGATGTATTCTTAGGCGGTGATACGACCTCGGCACTTTCCAATGACTACTCCTCCCTTGCCGAGTATTCCGGAAACGCGGATAACTACGACGGTACCGGAAACAGGCGGATGTATACCTTATACGGGGATGCCTATTCATATTTAAAACGACAGAATTTTGATTACTATGATTTTAAAAACGACCGCTGGTATTTTGATAAAACAGCCGTTGCTCTTACCCGTGACCCCTACGAATGGAAAACCGGACACGAGGCCCTTCAGCTTAACCGTCTGCTTGAAGCCATAAAGACTGCCGGCCTGTCTGAACCGGAATTTATTAAAAAATATTCCATGGAAAAGGTGAATGCTCTTTCCTTTATAGAAGATCCTATGCGAAGCCTTTTTATCCGCTCGGAAAATTTCGGTGCGGTATATTATTTAAGCGCTCCGCGCTCCGTACAGATCATTCCCGGTGCTTCACAGGCACCTTTCGGAGTGACCCGTTCAGGTGTCTTTCTTTTAAAAAACGGCTTGCATCCGTATGAACACACTTACCGGTTATATTTTTATGATCAGGCTTCGGGACTTTCAAACTGGCTTAAGACCGGTGCCGCCGATCTTTCTTACAAAGAATCTCTTATGATGCTTAAGGAGCTTACAGACATATTAACCCGAAAATCCCTTGAAAAAAACGACAGCGAACAGAAAACCTATGTGGAGCTTATTAGCACAGCCGATGCTTTTTTAAATGAAGAAAACGAAGCCGCCCGCTATCTTGCGGAAACCTCCGATAATACTTCCCGGATCTCCAAAAGGATAAAAGATCTTTCCTTGTCCGTCACAAAAGACTGCCGCGGAGATTACGAAAAGGCGCATGCTCTTGTTCAATATTTTCATAACGGAGAGTTTACTTATGATCTTTCCTTTATCCCCGAGGATAAAAGTCCCGAATATTTCCTTTTTGAAAGTAAAACCGGGTCCTGCTCGGACTTTGCGACGGCGTTTGTACTTATGGCACGTTCTGCGGGGCTTACGGTTCGATATGCCGAAGGCTATCTTCCCGAGATCACTTCCCGTGAAAACTATTATACGATCTCCGAAAAGGATTCTCATGCATTCCCGGAAGTCTTTTTACCGAATACCGGATGGATCGTTTTTGAACCCACTGTTGGAGGAAACGCAGCACAGACCGATACCGGGTCTTCTAAACTGCTCGACATTATTACCTCACTTCGGATCGACTTCCGTTTTGCCTTTATCATAGGTCTCTTTGCCGCCGCCCTGATACTTATCCTTGCCTTTATGTATATTTTTATCCCTCTTGTGACAGAAGGCTTTTTCCGTATATGCCTGTATTTTTACTCACCGGAGAAATGCTCCGTAAAAGCATACTTACGCCTGCGGAAAAAAACAGGCTGCCTTTCGCTCACCCCAAGGGAATTAAAGGAGCGTTTCAGCAGCCTGAATGTTGATATTTCTTATACAGCGGATATTTATGAGCAGCTTACATATGCCAGAAATATCACTTTTGACGTAAGAGAGCTTAAATACCGGATAATCCGTGAGTACTCAAAAGCAGCAGCTGTCCGTCACCTGTGACATCATCCGGCACCTGACAGCTCGTTCATTACAGCCATTATCCCTTCATTCCGGAGAAATCGATATACAGATCCTCATATATACCGGCCTTTACCTTATCATTAAAATCATATATGTCCGGCCGTTTGTTTTCGGGAGTGTATACTGCCACATTTTCACTCATCGGGTCCACTATCCAGTATTCACGGACTCCCACTGTCATATACAGGGACATCTTTGTCAGATAATCGTGAGCCGGATTAGACGGGGATACTATCTCTATGATCCAGTCCGGAGCCCCCAGACATCCCCTGTCTGTTAATTTGCTTTTATCACATACAACAGTTATATCCGGCTCGACCACCGTGTCCTCATCCTCTGAGAGCTGTACTCCGAAAGGAGACGGATAGACCTCACAGTCACCGCCTTTATCTTCTATATATTCCCTGATACGAAACGATATTTCCATAACCAGCTTTTGATGCTGTCTGGTAGGCGGAGCCATATTATAAAAGACTCCCTTTATGAGCTCGATCCTTTCTTTTGTGGACGTATTGTAATATTCTTCCAGAATACTGTCTTTTTCATACAGTGCATCCATATGTTTTCCTCCCGATAAATGATCACTCTGTTTTCAACGGTTCCCTACTTTAAGTTGAACAACTGAGTCCTTATAAGAATCAGGTCATCCTCGGATGTCTTCTGTGTTACGATACCGCCTTCCTTCCTCTGGATCTCGGTTCTCGTCGTCACCGCTATACCCGGCACGTTTGTTATGCCTGTGTTAAGACCTTCGGGATTTACATTAAAGTCCTTCAGCGAATAAACGACCTTGAACATCTTTCCGGCATTAACGGCACTCAGGTCCTGAGCATTGGTGGTATCATAAAGCAGGAACTCACCGGTATCCGCATTATACGACGAGTACACATCCCTGTAGCCGGCTGCCACTTCACCGTCATCCGTAAGAGGCGTGATGCTAAGTATTTCAAGCGGCAAAAGCGCGTTATCTCCACCCGTGGCAAGACTCGCATTCTGTTTCCTGCTGAACTTTGCATATATTTTCTTTGAATACACAATATTGGTATCGCTTATTTCAATATATGCCGTCATTACCGGATCTGTAGAGGTATCTCCCTCAACTCTTCTTGATGCTCCGGGGAAATAATTTTCATTATTACCAGAATTCATATTATACAGAGTATCGTAAGGGATGATGTCACTCTTCATTTTCTTTGAATTTGAGCTTCCCGTCTCATGGAAGGTAA
Source organism: Lachnospiraceae bacterium (assembly GCA_017633935.1). Classification (GTDB taxonomy): domain Bacteria; phylum Bacillota; class Clostridia; order Lachnospirales; family Lachnospiraceae; genus NK4A144. The sequence goes on from JAGBOJ010000024.1 coordinate 19,653, forward strand.
CCTTGCACTCCCTCGTACCTGCAGAATAGGCTGCTATGATGGTATTTACAAGCAGCTTACATTCGGTGGCATCAACCGCAGAGCCGGGATTTGAGCCCGTATATGTATCATTATCATTTGTAAAGCTTGTATGTCCCTGACCGCTGTAGGTAAGGTTTCCGCGGTTATAGATATAGTAATTGTTCCTTACATCCCTGCCTGTCATATTATACATATGATACAGATTCTTATTGGTAACGGGATTTACTGATCCCATCGTATACCAGACGACAACATCGCTCTCTCCGTCCTTATCATCATCAAGATCGAGATTAAGCTGATAATACTGCCCGTGGGTATTCGTTACGTCAAATTTCTCAGGCAGTACATACGGATACTCCGTGATCTGCCCTCTGTTCACCCTCTCAACACCTGTCGTCTTATTGTTGTCACCCTGTGTATAATTGCCGTTGGATATTCTTGAGGGATAATGATTATTATAATGAAGAAGCCAGCTGCTCATGCTTGTATTGTCCGGCTTTTTATCCTTATCAATATCCTCCGGTTCCATCCAGTCATCCCTCCAGTCACCCCAGTGTGAACGGTTGATCTGTCCTCTGATCAGAGAAAAGGTAACCAATGCGTGAGCCTGACTGTTTCTTAATTTAATCCCTCCTCCCTCGTTTCCGGAAGTATTTGAACGAGGCTGATATATCTCATCAAACTTCTGTCCCGAAAGCAGTGCCTGAATGGTGGGATTTGAGGATGAATCAGCTTTTGTCGGAGTTCCGTACCTGTTCATGCCGACGATATTCCTCAGATACTGGTTAAACGAGAAGCCCCAATACCATGTTGACGAAGCGCCGTTCCCGTCAAGACTGTCATCATAGTTTCCACCCTTTGAATCAACATTATAATAGGATGTGGCATCATGAGAAAACAGCACGCTGTTACCCTCCGCAATATAACCGAGAAGCCCCTCCGCAGCAAGATTCTCTTTATTTACATCCGAGGAATTGCCCCATCTGTATGTGTCCGCAAAACCTATTATCACAAGATCATACTTCCTGAGCTCATCCAGATATGTCTGTGCTGAAAGCGTTTCTCCGGCAGCCGGCTTTACCTTATTGTATATAAAGTCCTTCGATCCCATCTCGGTCAGATCGATCTCAAATCCGGGAATATTACTCAGATAATAGCCCAAAGCAGTCTTTCTCCCGTTTGCCTTCTTATACTCATTCATATAATTCTTAAGATTTATTTTTTGATACGAATCTGATGTTATCTGCAAAACCCTGATAGTCTTCTTCTCATTAAGGGTAACCGTCGCATATCCTATGATACAATCCCTTCTGTGCTCGTTCCCGGTCTGTGTGACCGAAAGCTTCCATGGATAAACGCCTGCCACATAAGTGGAATCAAGCTTGCATATTGCCCTGTATTCATTTCCGGCAGAAAGAGCAGTCTGTGCAACATTATTTCCCGCACTGTCCACAAAACGGATCACGCTTCCTTTCAGCTCTTCATTTACGGCATATTTTCCGTCCGCATTCAGATCGGTATAAAAGTGCGCGGCATAAGCCGAGGATTGTCCGGATCCCGTATCATCTATCCTGAATTTAAGATCGATAACATAATTGCCGGTATCCGAGACAGTCACGGGCGCCTTGTCATTTCCATCCAATGTGGGACTTATAAGCTTTATCTCCGGCTTCAACGCTTCCACAGACTGAACAAACAGCTTTTTCTTTGCTTCTGTCCTTGCCTTTTCCGCCGCACCCAAAACCTCTCTGTCCGTTATATCAGAAATCCTGAAAACATTATCCTTAGTCCCTTCATCATTCAACAGCCTTTTAATCAGCTGGTATATATGTGAACAATTATCCACAGTCTCACTATTCACCGATCTGGTGCCGTTATCATCATTTATCAGAAGATCTCCAAAGACAACAGGATAGTCTGCTTTAGCAAAATCCAATATCTTATCTATGTCAGCCTGCTTCATATCATTTCCGGAAAATCTGGTCCTGCCGACGGTGGAATCATGATCATAGGTGCCGCCGTTTTTAGTCTCTCCCTTATAATCGGACATATCGGCAATATCGCCGGCTTTATAGGTGATCACCTTATTTTTGTAATCATTCGGCACCGAACCTATCAGCTTTCTGGAAATATAGGTATAATCGCCGACATTCGAATAGATAAGACCGTTCATATCCGAATCATTATATTCCGTCCCGGTGTTATTATTAAGCGGCACGTACCAACCGGTCAGGTTTCCGTTATTGTTCGTCCTCTTTACGGTGGAATGGGTCATGGCGGAGGTGTCGTCTCCGATAAATATCATATCGTATTCACTGTTTAAGTCCTCCACCTTACCGATAAATTCTGCCATTGACATCTTTGAAATATCGATCTTTCCGGTTGTTGACAAAATGGTATGGGGCTCGGGATTTTCCTCGTCCCATTTTGTATATTGCAAAACATTCGTACCGTTTTCGCTTACCTTTACCGACAGATCATATTTCAGATTAAGATATAAGTCATATGAATTTTTATAATCATAGGTTCCGTCGCTTTTAACGGAAGCAAAGCCGTTGATCCCGCCGCCCTGACTTACCAGTGCTCTTCCGTCTACCGCATCATATTTATAGTCCGAATAATCCAGCTCCGACGGTTCGATCTCAAGTATCCTGATGCTCTCCTTCGTGGAAAGCACTCCCTGCTTGCTGATATTTAAGATATAACGGATGATGGTCGCTTCATGTACAGTCTCGGCAACCTTCTTTTCAGCCGCCCTGCTTTCGTTTGTCTTCTTTATATCATCAATAACCTCAGTCAGACCGTCATTGATATATGATTTATTATCGCCGTTTACCTTCTGGAAATTCTCATTTAATACGGTATGTCCGTCATTCGGATGCAGAAAATCATTAAAGATATAAATATTTTTATTTACCCATGTCTTATCCTCGTCAGACCTTGTCTCTATCCCGTCCGTAACATAGCCGTTAGCATATTTATTGTAGGCGGATTTAACATCCTTCGCCGACAGAACCTTTGCCGTTTTCCATGCATAGGTACCCTTAAGAGCTTCATTTTTCAAAAGCTGGTAATCTGCTATCACCGGCTTATTTCTCATAGCTGCCTGATAAAGCAGAGTCTTTGACGCAGCCGGACTCAGATCATAAGTACCCGCACTGTAATTCTTATAGTCAAGGCTGTCATATTTGGGCAGAAATTCCGAGGTGCCTGCCGAAAGGTAGATAAGATCGGCTTTTTCCACATCTCCCGTGGCAACAGAGGCTGCGCTTACCGTATAAACGACTATATTCAGCCTGTCATACTCGCTTTGCGTATTCCTGTCAAACACATACTGCTTGAACCATTCGTTATTCTTAAATCCGCCCTTGTAATAGATCTCGATATTTTCAAAATACCAGACATCCTTATTTGCTGCATCCTGATAGATATTATAATTTCCGTTTCCGGTCTTTTCATACACTATACAGTCATTGGAATCATTTATATTCTTAACACTTCCCTTATGCTCGTAGTTGGTGACAAGGGAATTGGTATCCACAAGCTTATAGGGATTACCCATTTTATTAGGGTCTTCTGCGATCCTCTCAAAGCTCTGGATATTATAAGTGCCGGACCCGTCCTTTACACATTCAAAATCAAGAATATAATATGTGACCACATCTCCGGCTGCTATCTCACTTTGCTCCTGCTCCTCGCCCTCAATGTTATCTGATACAGAATTGCCGGATACAATATTACCCGATGCGGAATTGCCGGATGGCGTTAAATTCTCCGGCTCTCCGGAGCCGTTATCCGAAACTCCCTCCCTTTCAGCACTGCCTGCAGGGACTTCCGGTATTTCCACACCACTCCTGCCGGAATCGGCTGATATGCTCTCCTCTGCTTTATCCCCCGACACATTTGCCGCCGCCCTGTACTTCATCGTATGCAGGGTAGTCACACTGCCGGTCGTAAATACATATGGTGTATAGGACGGTACACTGTTTACGGACACCTTCCCATCCACTTCGGCAAGATATCCCGCAAAGGAATATGTTCCATCGCCATTTTCCGTATAAAGGCAGGTATTGACCGGAAGTTCAAGCTCATTCCCGCTGACTTTATTATTTGACAATCCGGGCTTTATCTTTGAATCTGTTGCAGTTACAAGCCTGTAGGATGCTCTGGTTCCGTTATTTGCCTTAAATATAACACTGTAATATCCGCTGTCCGGATTCAGCGTACCTGATGCCAGAGCGAACTCGGGATCAAAGTCCCCGTTATTCGCGCTTACAAATGTTGTCTGATCGTTTTTATTAAAAAAGTCCTCCGCATCCGTATTTACGGTACCGTCTTCATTCTCCTTAACGTACTTTTTGGTGTACGCACCGTTTGCACTGACGGCATTCATACTTAGACCGTTCATGGATACGATGCCGGACGGCGTGAATTTCTTAAATTCTCCGCTTGCTTTCTGATCTTCTGTCAGAAAATCCGAAAGATATTCATTATACGAAACCATCGTCAGAGGCTTATTATTACTTACCTCATCAGCTACCGGTGACAGGGCGGTCTGCATTTTCTGCATAAACTTCTTTCTGTCATCGGATGAAGTGAGTCTGCTGAGCGTATCATCTATATTTACGGGCTCGTTTCCGCTGATAAGATATCCTATCGTGCCGGTTTTAAGGGTGAGGCTCCCGGTATCTGTCTTTACCTCGGGGATCCTAGCCGTACTCTGAGGAACTATCTCAAGGATGGTAAACGGCTTTGAAGAGGAATTTTCGCTGATTATCCTTTCTATTCCGTCAAGAGTATTTTTCGCCGCCTCAACCTCAACATTATTCATATGAGTAGCGATAGTACCCACAGTAAGCACACCTGCTAAAGCAAGTGCTACTCCACCCATCATAAACTTTTTTCTGCTGCCGTTTATCATAAAAAGCCTGCCTTTACATTAAAATCTGATCATTCTATGCCGGAACTATTATATTTATTCCATTTACCACTGCTGTAGTAATATTCAATATACCTATTATCATCCATTTCAAACGATACAAATGGCTGATTCCCACCTCTTGCATACCGGACTAACGGATTACTCCATGTATTATTTTCGTATTTAGTGATAGAATTACCGTCTATCTTATATAATGTAATCCCTTCAGCAAACTTGTATTTTGTGTCGGTTTTATCGAAATTATCGTACCAGTCTATCGTATCCGTTCTCGTAGGAAGATAGAATGAATAATCAACCTTATAATATGCATTGTATACTACCGTAAAGTTTATATTCGCACTGAATATATTCCCTTCCTGAACCCAGAGCTTTGATGCCGTATCATAATAATACCTCTTATATAATTCCCTGTTATTCCAGTTTATATTCAGTGTGTAAATATCCACATAATATTTATTATCCTTACGGAAGTACGCTATCTTATAATCCGTAATATCGCTTACCCCGTTCTTTACATAATAAATATTCATATTTGAGGCAAGCTGTCTTTTAGTCTCACTCTCATTTTGTATATTCTTAAATCCGGTATAAAATTCATCATCATCGGGGCCCGGCAGATATATATCTTTGTCAGACCCGTTTATACCGGTTGAGAGATTTGCCTTAAATTCATCGCTTCTCTCATACTCCCATCTTTCACTGGTAACATTATATTTATAAATAGCCACTCCCTTAAATTTAAGGTAATACGTATTATCCTTGTAGCAGATGCTGCACTTATAATCTTTGGTTCCTTCTCCTCCGCCGTTTCTGTATTTTATGTATTTTGTGCCAACATCATAATAGGACCCTTCATCCCAGCTTGTCACACTTTTTCCGTAAAAATCGCTGTGCTGGGAATAGGTAAACCCGTCCTTTGTATATGCCGGATAAGGTACAAAGCCTTCCCTGTCAGCACCGTTTACACCCTTGAGCGTGATGTTTCCGTCCTTATAGTAAAGCTTAAGATGACTGCTCGGCCTGTTTAACACCTCACTGCGGGATGCGCCATCGCCCGCTTCCGCATGAGAGCCTGTTGTATAAGTAAATTGAGGCCATATATAATACGGATCATCACTTACGCTGAATTTGCTCCTGTTATTAACCCAGAAATTCCCCGGGAATTGTGTATATGCCGATTTATAGAACGGTCCGCCCGTAACATACTCTTTATCCGAGTCAGATAACGTAGGCGTAGTAAGATCCTGTCCGCCGCTTCCAAGAGTCTTTGAATACACATATTTCATGCTGATGGTAGCACCGCCCGAGCTTGAATTTATATGCCTCAGGCTTTGAAGACTGTTCTGCTTCTGCCATACCTTGTAATAATTCTGATTATCGTAAAATCTGTTATAATTGGTACTGTCCAGAGCGTAAACCGTCCCGATATCTATACCTTTCTCCGTTGTATCCTGATCATTTCGGGACATCTCCGTACGAAGCCCGTACATAGTTGTTGTAACCATGGTCGTCTGTCCGAGAACCGTTGAATTCGCGCTCTTATCCGCAGTTTTAACAAAGAAGAATTGTATCTGCGTATCATTAGCAGGCGACAGGCAGTTAAATTCCGTTCCTCCCAGAGTGATCCTGTATCCGCCCGAAATCTTATGCCATCCTGTAAAATCACTTATTTTAGTACCCTCAGGTTCTGTATCACTATTTACCGGATCGCCCCATCCCGTTTTATTATCGGCATAGGAGACATTAAACCCGTTTCCGTCAGTCGCCGGTCTGTGTCTGTACGGTCTCCAGAGTAACCACCTCACGCCCGTACCGTCTGTAAACAGTTTCTTTAACTCCTCCTGCCCCGGGGCGTTCAGCATATCCTCCGGATTTATCTCATTGCTTCCGTCACGGAGCTGTCCTCTGAGCAGTACACCGTCTATCCCTTCTACTCCGGCACTGCCAACCGTCACCTTAAGATCCTTATAAACTCCGTCATCACCCGGATATGCCGTATCACGGGAAGGAAGTCCGCCTCCTGCAAGAGAGTGAGATGCTGTAAATCTCAGCTTTATAACGGTTCCTTTTTTCACAGTAGTGGGAATATTTAGGGTATATGTATGCGTTCCCGGGGTTGTGACAAATGAGATCTTATCCTTATCATCCCCGGTGACACTGATTATATTCCCGCTCACATACGGAGCCGTCGCAGTCCTGTCCGACCCGTTATAGCCGGGATTACTCTTTATCGTTATGGAATAAGCCTTGCTGTTTCCCGCATTAACGGTATCCTCTTTTATGTCCGACCCGTTTATCTGTATGCCGTTTTCGCTGTCATCCCCGCGGCCTCCGGGCATATCATCCGTCCATAGTACCCTGTTGATATAAACATTAAATGTATGTCTTCCGCCAAGCTCATCCACTGCGGCTACAGGTATCTTATCGAGCTGCTCCGTCCGGCTTATTTCGAGCGTGCTTGTACCTGCAAGGATCCTGCTTCCGGCAGCCGTTTCTTTTGAGCCGCTCTCACCCTCCACCTCAAAGGTGAGCTTATTTGACACATTACCTGTTGCCACTGCTTTTGCACCGGCCGCTACCGGATACTTCATACCCGGCTCGGCACTGAGATCCATGGTCTTTACGGTAACATTATTGCTTAGTGAACCGACACTTACACTCGTACCTACCTTATTTCTCAGGGAAATATTGTTTGCGGCATGATATTCCTTCGTGCCCTTCTTAAAATCCATTTCCACATACAGTATTCTCTTTGACTCAATATCTGTAAGATCACATTTAAATGAAACCACATTTTCGGCAAGCTTTTCCGTATCTCCTATCTGCCCGAGATCGCTTAAATCCGGACCAAGCCTGTATTCACTGTATGTAATATAAGATCTTTCTCCATCGGGTATGGTATTATCAAGAACCCAGATGAAATCATAATGACGGTTCCTGTCGGGATCATTTGCATCAAAATTATAAACGGAGAGTTTTTTATGTGTGACCGAACCCGGAGACGCTATATCGCTGTCCTTAACCACTCCTGTCCATGTAGCCCCGGTAGGTGTGGGTGCATCGGTATAGGCATACTCCACCTTCTGATTTGCATCGATCGCCACATCCTGAATATGGTCCATAACGATCTGGGCCGAACTCTGCATTCCGGCTTCCGCACTGGTTGAAGCAAAGCTTTTTGAGCTCACCACCATAATGCTGCCTATGCCGGCAATGATAATGCCTCCGATCACTACTGCCACCAAAAGCTCTATTAAACTGAAACCGTGATTATTTTTTCTCACACTCTTCATATACATATTCTCCATAGCCGGTGCGTAACTCTAATTCACCTCTTCAACCTTGCCCGTAACCCTTTTCAGCTTCAGTAAATGCTCCTGACCGCCGCCCGTGACTTTAATCTCCTCAATACAGTAGGGTGCCGAGATTCCCGACTGTTCATCGGTAATCGATTTTACAGTTTCAAAGGCTCCTGTCCCTCTGTTGAACTGAAACCTGACTCCCTCTTTCAGATCTGTAAAATCCGATGCTCCCTGCAGCCTGATCTGAACCTTGACCCTCTTTGATCCGATCTGCTTTGCATCCTCCGTATAAGTATGGGTGCCGATTGCTCCTATCTTAGGGGCTGTAACAGTCTCCTCGACATACACCCGGCCGTCACTTCCCACATAAAGCCTCAATGAAACCTCATTTTTCCCCATAGTAGCGATACGAACCCTTTCAAGCTCATGCCTTATCTGCTTCGCACACTGCCTTCCGGCACGAACATTCAGTATCCCCGTTGTCAGGAGAAACATCCCCATCATAAGAGCCAATATTGCTATGACCACTATCAGCTCTACCAGTGAAAATCCCTTATTGTCCTTATTTTTTCGCCCAATTTTCATATTTTACCAACTCACCGAAATTAATAAGATCATCTTCCGATGCTGTACCGTTTGCAGATACAGACGTTCCTTCCAACACATATTTGGCTCCATCCACAAACACATCCATGGGTCTGTTAACACCCGTTTTCGCGTTTCCCGCACCATCCTCCACATCCGGTGCCTGAAGGAGCCTTATCAGATCTTCCCTGTTGCTGCTCATAGCTACGGTATTGGAAGATCCGTCATCCTTCTTTTTAATCGTTACCGTGCCCTTTGCAAGTATCAGCCCCGAAAAGTCGGCATTCACTGTGACATTCCCCTGTGCGATTATCAGATGTATGTTTTCCATACTCTCACCGCCAAGGTTACCCGACGTATAATCAAAATCCCCGTTTGTAACTACCGCACGCACCTTGTCGGAACCGCTTCCGACAGAATAGACCATCCTGCCTGTCGGCATCTTATTTTCGCTTATGATATTTTGATACACGGTCCGGCTTTTTTCCGCATCTGTAATATTAAAATTATCGGTAAGAAGCTTTGTACACAGTGCTTCATAGGTCGACCTGATATCCAGTGTATTCTGGGTCTGCAATACAGAACTTGTATTTGCACCCTTAATCTCAAGATTATTCGTGCTCAGACCGCTCATATAGTGTCCGGCTGCATTTATGCTCTTATCATCCAGAGAATTATCGACAATTCCCTTTTTCAGATAGAAATTATAATATGCATCCACATTCTCCTTTTTAATGCCGTAATAATCCTCCATATATTCCTTTGCCTTATCCTCGCTAAGCACTATGTAAAAATATGCCAAAAGCTCGCCGTACTGCCTCTTATAGACTACCCTGTACTTATCCGAGTAATAGCCTAGATTATGATTCTTTAATGCATGCACAGGCGAATCAAAATCCACGGTCGCTATATATCCGTCCTGATACTTATCGGTATCCAGACCTCCGTAAAACCACGGCTCCACTACTCCCACGGAATTCATCGACACCGTAACATTTGCCACGGGATTCTGCCCGACTATCACATCTCCCGTCCCTCCCGCATTATACTTCCATACTCCGATGCAGTTCCCAGGTATAAGATAGGCGATCTGATCTCCCTTTACCGATATCGACTGGTCCATCATGATATCATAAGAATTTTTGCTGACAGTCAGCTTACCGGTTCCCGAAGGGTCATCTGCCTGATTTTCATTATCATCACCTGTACCGATAAACGCATGCCCCGCAAGAAGCACGGAACCTGCATCATTTAAATCCATGGATACATTCTTTGAATTTATAAGTACCGCCGATGAAGCATTGGGGTCCGAAACCGAATTGCCGAAGCCGAAATAATCGCCTTTAAGGACCACATCTCCCGCAGCGTCATATTTAAGATCGTTTGCCACGTAGGTCTTGCCGTTCAGTTCTCCTTTACCGTTATAAACATTTATGTCATGCGCATACAGCCTTGTTTTGTCTCCGGTCAATATCCCCGATTTTGCCGTTCCGCTATTTGCCATACCGTTTAACGAAAGAGTGCCTCTCGTAACGGCATAGCTGGCATCTGACACATCAAGAGTGGCTCCTACGGATGAATCCGGTGACACGCCATCCCCTACCTGTATGCCTTCCTCTCCTCCGTAGATATTTTTATGCATAACAAGCGTCACATCATTTTCAAGCTTTACTCCCGTATCGCCTACTATCGCAAAGTCAAAAATCGCCGGCAGCTCAGATGCCTTTGTAAATTTAAGGTTCGGGAGACCTATTGCCAGATCCGAGGTGATCCTTGAATAGTTTCCGGTTTCATGATCATAAAACTGTACCGTAATGTTTTTTAATACCACCTCGGAATTAGTCTTTACTATCTCACACGGGCTGGTCACCTTTGCTTCATAACGGTTAAATCCGGTCGAAGGCACGGTACCCGTATCCCCCTCAGCAGTACCGGCATAGTATGGATTAAACTGATCCTCCACATAGCCTATAAGTATTTCCGACTTGAAATGATCACTGTCACCAAGCCCCGACCCCACTCTGTAGAAATCATAGATCGCATTTAAATACTTATTCTGGATCTCCGCTTCCGATGCCCCGTTTGTATAGCTTCCCAAAGCTGCCGCATATACATTCAACAATTCGGATGATGCTCTTGTCTGCATTCCCGCCTTCATTTCCTCAAAGATCGTTTCGGCAGAATAAAAGGTCTCTTTATTTTTTGCATCGGTATATTTCATAAAGAAATTTGACATCGTAACCCAGAAGAGTGTTGATATCAAAATAGCAATAAAGGCTATGGCCACAATAACCATAACCATTGCCGATCCGCGTTTATCTCTGTGAAGTTTAAAGACAGCCTTTTTTATCATGTTCTATCCTCTGCAGCTTATTTTTCACTAATCGTTTATCTTTGTACTGTCGAGCTTTGTGAGTATTTTCTCCTCCGGAAAGCCTTCATCGGCTGCACCCTTTTCGTACACCGATACTACCGCATCGAAAAATCTGTTGACTTCCTTTGTCGACACCATACTGTCTGCTCCCAGTTGTGCGGGCGTGACCGCCAATTCTCCTATTCCGAAATAGAACTTTGCTTTATTTGTCAGCTCGCTCCCGTCCTGCAGATTCTTTGTGAGATTTGAAAACACCTCTGTCTTTCTTGCGTGTACACTGACCGAAGCAGGCTCCTTTATATATATCTTCGGTTCATACACCATCTCATTTGTGTAAAGATAAGCCAAAACCTCCGATTCACTGTCAGGCGGTATCTGCTTTATAATGTAAAAAGATACCGGAATACCGTCATAATTGGTAAAGACGATCTTATCCTCATACTTTATATCGACCTTTTCCCCAAGTCCGTCCACATCATATTTTCCCGTATAAGCGGGATAATAGAAAAAGTACAGATTTCTTATCGTACACCCGTCATCAGCTATATCCACATTATTATATGCCGTATAATTTTTAATAAAAGATCCTGTCACGCTGCCCGATGATACCGATTCGTACTTTACCTCCACATTTGCAAGCTGCTTTTGCCCTCCCACGGCCGTGACGCCGTTATTTGAAAGTGTGATCGTAAAGGTTCGCCTAACCGTATCAGCCTTAAATTTAGGAGGCTCACCTTCTCTCAGCTCCTTCAGGAAAAGCTCTCTTCTGACATCATAGCTGTCTGACATGAAAAGTCCGTCGTAATTGCTGTTCATATCATGTATCACAGCCAGCGGATCACTGTTTGGTTTTATCTGAATATCCTCGGAGCCTGTCTTGTTCCACCTGTTTCCCGATACCGTATAGTCGCTTCCGTTGAGACTGATCTTCGCATCATAATCAAAGCCCTGATACTTCATATTCTTTATCCCGTAGGTGGCTTCAAGTCCGTTATTACTGATGAGCACAACATTTGCGGACACAATCTTATGTGTAGCGGGATCGGTTATGCTTGAATTATCGACAAGCCTCAGATCGTCAAGTCCTGCTATCTGCCGGTATACATCCTCCGTGGTATAACCCTTTAAGCCCTCCATTATATCCTGCGCTATCATCGTCGAGCGCAGCTTGATCTTGGCCTTTCTTGTAACTCTGGCATTGACCACAAAGCTGTTCAGCATGGGGATTATCGCCACAGCCAAAATAAGCACGGCGATCAAAAGCTCCAAAAGCGTGAAGCCTGAATTATCGGATCTTAAACCGTTTCTTTTCCGACCGTCACCCACAGCACCTTTATCCGGCCTGACATATCCGCTATGCAGTTTTTTAAATAACCACATTCTGCTCATCATCTTTAAGCTGTTTACTGTGCCTGAACCACCTGCGGCTGCGCAGCCGTATCAACCGGATTTACCACCGTAGGCAGCTCCGCAGCAAGGTTTCCCGCCATATTAAGCGCTGCTGCCGTATTGCCTGCCGCATTATTTCCGGCTGCTGCATTATTCCCTGCCGCCGCGTTTCCGGTGTTTTCCGCGCCTTCATTTGCTCCGTCTGTGCCGTTTTCTCTGCCATCTCCGGTCTCAGCAGCATTGTCTCCCCCATTTATTCCTCTTAAGATCATATCGATGTCCATGCCCTCGGCAAACTCCGCCGAGCCGAAAATATTTGATCTTCCCACAGCAACCGAAGGAAGCACGGGATATTCATATACCTTACCCGTTCCCGTAAGTGAATATTCATTTATAACCGCGGAAACCGTAAGCAGGGCGGTATCTTCGTTGAAGGCAAGTGAGATATTCTGCACCGTCCGTCTGTTCTCGTTATTAATGAAATATTCCAGCGTCCTCTTTATACCCTCATATGAGGTCATAAAGTTCATATTTACAACATTGACATTCAATGTGATCGGACCGTATTCCCCTTGGTATCCGGCAGGCAGAGTGCCCGTGGAAAAATTGAGATCCGGCACCTGAAGCTCCCTGTATGTAGTGGTCTCGCCGGCCTGAGCCGCAGCCACATCCTCCTCCAGTGTAGTTTCCCCCACCGGTGCATCCTCAGCGGGAGCTGCCGCCGCTGCCTGTCCGTCTGTAGGTCCCGAGCCTACCGTATAAAGGGCTACCGGCTCCTGGAAATCCAGAGTCATCACCTGCATCGGTGCAAGAGCCTCCAGCCTCATTGCCTCCATCACCGCATCTTCTTCCTCAAGCATAGGCGGAAAGCAGTTATATGCTTTCTGTATACCCAGCTCCATTCTCTCCAGCTCACTCTCATAAAATGCCCTGCTGTTAGCCTTGCCCGTAAGGTCATCTATCTGTGACTGAAGCTTGCTGTTTGCCGATTCAACCTCCGCGATCTTTTCCTGATATTTCTGATATACAAGAAAATAAACCAGCACTGCTGCTATAACGGCAATAAGTCCCAAAATCAGGGGGATCTGCTTTTTATCAACCTTAAGTTTCATTCCTGCACCTCCCCTGCATTTTCTTCAGCCGCATCTTCCGCTCCGACCGTTTCTCCGGTATTTCCGGCATCCGTCACTACTGTTTCTTCAAATCCGCTGTCTGTTCCTGCATAAGTATCGCTGCTCCCGTTGCCGATCTCATTTAAGGAAACGGGCTCGGGCTGTCTGTATGTGCAGGTTATTGAAAAAGTCACCTCAGTAAGCATATTTTCGGCATCTGTTGTCTCCGAAAGTGCCGACACATTGATCGAAGCCAGTGATTCAAACGATCTCATGTTATTTATCAAATTTACGGCATCCTGCTTTGACGCACACTTAAATGACATATTTGCAACCGTTCCGTCGGACGAAAAAGCCGTTACTATCGTTCTGGACGGCAGCTTGCCTTCAAGCTCGGCGACAAAATCCCGCAGACCTTCATTTCTTGTATTCGTAAGCTGGTACAGCGCATCAACCTCATTATAAAGCGCGGATTTGTCCATATACTGATTATACACATCCACTATCGGCATCAGCGAATTAAGCTGTGTATTTAATGAACTGTTTTTTTCCATTGCCTGATTATAAGGCAGAATAGAAAGCACTATAAGAACAGCGCTGACTATAACGCCTCCGGCAAGAAGCAGATATCCGAGTGCCCCCTGATTTACAGACCCAAGGGAAAGCGCCGAACTCTTGCCGCCCTTTGAAGCTGCGGCTGCCTGCTTTTTCTTATCGTGCTCTACGGGGATAAGATCCATAGGCGCGATCGCAGCTCCGAAGCAGCCGATATACTCACCGATGCTTATCTTCTTTACCGTCTTTGAAAGCTTTGCGGAAGAAGTGCTTGACAGCACAACGACCTCGCCTCCCGTAGCTTCTGCCAAAAGATCATCCATTCCTTTGAAATCGCCGCCCATACCGGTAAGAACATATTTGGTTATGGGATTTTCCGAATTTCTGGAATTATAATAATCTATGACCCTTGTGATGGAACCCATAAGCATATCAAGGGATTCCGTCACATTTTCTATAAGCTTCTTTCTTCTTAAGTTTCTTTCATCCGCCTCGGGGTTCGTTTTGGCTGTTTCTGCCTCCCCGTCCGAGTCAAAGCCAAGGCTTTCAGCCAGCGATCTTGGTTTCTCGGGCTCCGGCTCCTCTTCCTTAGGCTCCTCTTTTTCTATGCCGATCAGCTTCTGCATCCTCAAAAGCTTTACGGCGTCATCATAAGGGGTGGCACCCATAGTGTCAGCCGACATCACTTCATCTATGGCTGTATCCGCCCCGTATGTAATATTTCTTTGCAATGCAACGACCTTGTTATTCAGAACAGTAAGCAGCGAGGTGGTCTCATCTATCTTTATTATGAGCGTAACCTCGTTTGATACCTCCGACTTCAATACCGGAAGTATCGAATTACCGGAATAATCCAAGGCTTCGATCGAAAGCCCTGCTTCTTTTGCAAGTGTATAATAGGACTCGAGCAGCTCCTTGGAGGCTGCGAGCATAAGCATCCTAAGCTGCTTTCTCCCGTTATCCTCAGTTTCTTCAAGCGGTGTATACGCCACCTGATACTGAGACATATCTACCGGAAAATACTCAGAAGCCTTGGCTGTCACAAGGGGGCCAAGACTCTTTTCCTTTACCTTGGGAACTGTCACCTCCCTGTTTGCAATCTTTGATGAGGTTATGGAAAATACGGCTTTCTTTGTTTTTATGCCGTTTTCTGCCATTCCCTTTTTTAATTCTTCCGCAAAAAGCGGGGCGTCAACGATCTGCCCGTCATCAACCGACCCTTCCGGAGTCGGGAACGAAAAGCAGCTGTATACGCCCGGATTTTTTTTCTTGTAGTCGACCTCGGCAACCCTTGTGAAAGCACTGCCTATGTCGATACTTACTACCCTGTTTGCCATTGTCTCTCCAATTTTCCCTTAAGTGTGGATTTCCCTAAAAATCTCCCGTTATAATCATTTATAATGCAGCGTCATTCCGGCTACATATGAAGCATACCAAGATACCAGTCCATAAACCTGTCTCCGACAAGCATCGCCAGATACAATCCGAATGCAAGATATGGTCCCATGGCAAGCATGTGATCCGCCCTGGACACTTTCATCCTGATAATATGCACAATGGAACCCGTGATGCAGCCCACTAAAAAGCCAAATACACACAGCTTCCATCCTAAAAGCAGTCCTGCGACCGCCATTAATTTAATATCTCCTCCGCCTATGGCGCGTCCTTTAGACACCAGATATATGATATACAACAACAAGCTTACCGACACGGCGCCGATCAGATAGTCAGGCCAGTTTTTCAGGTCTGTAACTAAATGGATCAGCCCCAGTGCCAGTAAGAAGTAATTGAGTCCGATTGGAATTTCATAACTCCTCCAATCTATAACACTTATTGTCAGCAACGCGCCTGATGCCAGACACCAGATCACACTTTCAACAGATATCCCGTGAAAAACGAAGATCAGGACGAATAGGGCGCCTGTCACCGCCTCCATCAGCGGATATTTTATCGAAAGCTTTGCATGACATTTCCTGCATCTTCCCCTTAGAAAAAGGTAACTGAGAAGCGGTATATTATCGTACCACTTCAAGACATATCCGCAGCTCTCACAATGAGACCTCACTGTCACAATCGACTCATGCCTCGGCAGCCTGTCCGTACAGACATTGAAAAAACTGCCGAAGCATAAGCCGAATATGAATACCGTTATGTAAATTAGCAAGAGTGTCGGGTCGAGGGGCATCTATATTAAAATACTTTTGTAGTAGTAGTGGTTGTTCCTGCCTCTTCAATATATCCATCAGCAGAGACCTTGACAGTCTTTGTTGTGGAATCAACTTCTACCTTTATAGTAGGGGCAGTAGTATATGTTTTAGATGTAAGTCTTACATTAGTTCCAACAGTTTGTGCAAGCTCATACTCTAATGTGCCTGCTGTGGCCGATGCGTTGAAATTATATGCCTTTGATGCAGGAGTTATACTTGTGCCTGCCGTACCTATGTTATCATACACATTTTCATTAGCCATTGCTGCTTTAGCAGCGCTTGCAATTTCAGCTATTGCCGAATTGTCCTTCTGGAGCCTTGACTTCTCAACATACCTTAAGAACTGGGGAGCAAGTACACCAACCAGAACTGCCATGATCGCGATAACTACGATAAGCTCGACAAGTGAAAAACCTTTGTTGTTCATTTCCTTCTTCATATCTTTCTCCTTTGCTTATTAATTTATAGTAATAATATATCTTAAATCCGGTCCCTATTACCGGGTTTAATTCATGCTTTCACTCTTTTTCCGGCTCATGCTTTTCGATATATTTTATTATTTCTATGATTTTTCAGCCAACCAATCCTCTTTTTCGAGTTTTTCTATTAAATTAATAATCTCTCTTCCACTCATCGTACCACCTCCTCTTATAATTTATAATCTTTTTAATTATACAACAATATTTCTCTGTTTACAAACGCCATATATAGTGTATTTCTTATGATTTTATCACAGTATACATCCTTATATATATTTTTGTGATTAATAACAAGTTTTTCATTAAACACACATAGTCCTGTCAAGTACTAATAGTAATATCGGTTTTTTTCTGATAACTTTAACACTATATGTCTTAATTATTTTCTTTTCTCAATATTGTTATAAATTTCACACAAATTTACAACATAAAAGAAAGGTATCTGTACTGTATTCCAATTAGTAAACCAGTCCTATTTTAATCTATATACATAACAAGTGTGATACCCTCCTAGAAATTCTATATCATTAAAACCAAGTTCATCCCTAAAATATTCATATGTTTCATTATAAGGATTAAATTCATAGCTTACCTCTCCCGATAAAATATCTACACTTTGTTCCTCCTTTGTATCCAGTGAATAACAATTTATATCCACTAAAAGAATCATATTATCATTGCTTTCTGCCTTTTCTTTGATCAAATCACCTGACTTATTTTCTGACAGGTCTATCGGAGAAGAGTAAAAATAGTTTTTGCATCTCATTATATCAGCTATATGAAATATAAATGTGGTAATACCTTTTTCGATAATCACAACATCTGCATCTGCCGATTCTGCCGGCAAATCTACTGTTACATTTCTTCCACCCATAAAACACTTATTACCAAATAAAAGAGATGTGACTATCATGATCATAGTGACCATAACCTTGATACGCTGCCAACGGAACAGTTCAAACAGAACAATTAACACAGTAAGAGCAACAAAAGGAGTAAATATAAAAAGATATCTAACAGATTCATAATGATAAAAATATAGCAATAATTTTCTTGCATATATTAAAAGAATGATAACACAACTTAGTATAACAGGGAGCAACATCTGTAAATGAGGAACGAGTTTTCTCAAAGTCCCTGCTACTATCATTCTTACCTTTATTCTAATCAGCTTGAACCATTCGTCTTTTCTGAAAAGAAACAAAACAATACTATATAATATTGCAAATCCAATAGTAAACCAGAGCAAATAAAACAGTAACATTGAGGCAAAAATCGGAGTAAAAACCCCGAATAAACCATTCATTATTACATGAATGCCCATCCTAAGCTGGAGCATATATGGGTATGATTCTGCTCCATACAAACCCGGTTGATCAAAACTTAGTTGATCAAACAAGACCGGACAAGTGATGATCATTAACACCACTGCTGAAAGCATTGCGCTTCCAAAGCAAAGCATTTTTTTAATTTTATTCTTTATAATAAGAATCAGACATAAAAGCACAACCAAAACACAAGCATATATATCCGCAAAATAATCTGTGATTGATGCCATGTATAAGAACAGGAATGCCAACAAAAGATTTTTATCAGATAGGGTCTTGTCATCTATACTATAAACATATCTCAGGCAATAAAAAGTAAATGCTACTACAAAACCGGTGGATAACACATACATTCGCAAAAAGCACATCATATTAATATTTACCGATGTTAACCCAAAGAATGTCATTATTAAAATGGCATCTTCCCTTCTTCGCGAAATAAATAAAGCCAATCTATATAAATATACTTGAATAAAAATCATACCAACAATATTTATAATAAACCCGCTCCATCTGGAGAAAACATTAATTGTAAATGAACAGATTGTGTGCAGTATGATAAAATAAAGTGGTGGATGCGCATCATATTGCAAAGTGATTTGTAAGTTTTTATACGAAAAAGCCTCATCCTCCTGTACAGTCAAATAGTCCACAAGTGTTTCCCCAGCTTTCCATATATTTATATCCGTCTTATCCCATAATCCCTGTTCACTTTGTAAAGGATTAATCTTGCCTGATGAGTTAGCGGTTCCATAGCTATATATATCATCAGCATAATAATTCATTTTTTTATAAGCCATAAAATATGAGCTAACCAGACATTGTATGGAAATTATAACAAAGATTAACACCATTATTTTTTTCTTCGATATAGAATTTAAGTCCATTTTCATTTCTTTATACATTTTTAAAATAAGCTACCTTTTCACTGTATTTTTTTATATTCATCAATGAGATAATCATATTTTCCCAGATTGAAATCAATTATCGTCTTCAATCTATTTTTGTCCCACAAATCTTCTCCACAAACTACTATTCTAATTTTGTCATAATACTTATGTAATGAAGGATCAACTATCTCATTGTCATTATTTTCTATGCTTTCTCTATAACCTTTCGGTATATCCCTATGCATATGCCCCACCCTAAAACTGTCTTCCGGCTCTTTTGCTGAAGGTAATCTTGACAGTAACGGATCTCCTAACCCAAACGGATCCTGTAAATATATATCCGAATTATAATAAACAATTATCCCGGGAGCCCAACTTAATAATGCTCTTTTTTTCTCTTCTTTTTTTATAATATTAATCTCATCCGTGCTCCATGTATACTTGATAAGCATATCATGATATTTAGTAAATCCATCAAAATTTGAAAACAGACTTGTTTTTGGATAGTAGAAATCACGCTCATCTGCAATATCTGCTTTGGTCACTCTGCTTTCACCCCACAAAAACTGTTTTCCATATGCCTGATTTATCATGAGCGAAAAAAAGGATATCATTATCAACGAGCCTGTTAATGCATATCTTCTGCTCTGTCCCATTGCCAGCATGCCTTTTTCTTTTTGTATATGCATAACCAGAATAACGGAAATAAAATATATAACAGTGAAGTGACGTCCGAGCATAAAGTCTCCGCCTATCCTTATAAGGTAGAGCAGATAGAATATCAGTCCTGCCGCTATCATTCTGTACTTATTGTCTTTTATATGCAGGCAGATTATGACAGCTATAACAGGGAGAAGAATAACCAATATATCATTAATAAAAGTGACTCCTATATATTCAAGTCCCCTCTCGATATATGTTGCGGTCGATATTCCTGTATTAAGCTTGATATATGCCGTATTCGGCACAAGTGAACCATAATAGAACAAAGAAAAGCATTCCCATAATATAAACGGTAATAATCCGGTAAATCCCACTAATACACATTTAATAAAGCTTACATTTTTTCTTTTAAAGAGATATATATACACCAGAACCGGAGCATATATGAGTGCATTATCCAATCTGGTCATTGCCGCTGCAGACATTACGAGCGCCAGAATAAGTAGTTGTTTTGTTCCATATTCTTCATTTTTTAATATTACAAGCATCATAAGGACAGCCAGAAGAAACAGCAGGCAATTCTCAAGTCCGGAGGTCGTATAAGTCACGAATGATCTGCATGTGCACAAAAAAATAAAGCATTCCGCCAGCTGCATCCTGGTTTCACAGAACTTAAATAACAGAATGATCGCTGCAAGGCTTGAAAAAAGCACAGATACAACCGTTGCCGAAATATACATACTGTCAGATACGGCATCCACAAGTGCGATGATCAGTATGAATAACGGGTTTGTGGCTGCATTTACTCTTTCTCCTATGTTATAAACAAAGCCGTTTCCTTCCACCAGATGCTTTGCCATCACAAAACCATGATATGCATCATCGCACATCCATGAAGAAAAAATAACTATCACAAAAAAAACCGATAGAACAATAAGTCTGAGCGCGTCCATGTTGTTCCATATTCTGTTAAATATTTTTTCTGTCTGTTTTTCGCCCGGCATTCCGCTTTTTTATTTTCCTTATTCTACATTTATTTTATTTACCCGTCTTCAGTCGAAGCCTCTTTATAATATCATAACGCTCTAATTGCAACAAGTTAGGGGCTGTGCGTAATATGTAAATTTTATTTACGCACAGCCCCGCTTATTTTAATTTATTATTCTATTTTTCAGGGTTCTTTTTTTGACCTGTTCCAATGATCTGACACTTAAAGTGTACCCATTATCAAGCCCGTTTCCCATTTATGGCATCACTCTAATTCACCGTATTTTTCTACATATTTGGCTAATTTAGCTTCTGCGGTATCTGCCCTGTTTTTTTCTGTATCGGCTCGTTCTCGCTCTTTCTCGGTATTAATGCGTTCCTCTTCCCTGATTTCTTTTTCCCACTCCCAACTCTTCATATACCTTATACCTACATCCTCTCTGGACTTTGTATCCGTCACTATCTCATCAAGCAGCTCTGTCTCATCATCCGTAACATTTTCTTTTATGCTGTTTCCTATGTATTTCAAGAGATTCTTCAGCTTTATATCCTCAGGAGAAGCATTCTCCGGCAGATCTCCTTCGGTGTATAAATATATCCTTATTATCCCGTCATCATATTCTTTTTGTGGATGTGTCTTTAGTGTTGTCCCCGCCTCGTAGTAC
>JAGBOJ010000025.1 GCA_017633935.1 Lachnospiraceae bacterium
AGCTTGGTCTGCTCATTCTTGAGATTGGTTTTCTTATAGCTCTGGGCCTCGACAAGCTGCTCCACTATCGATTGTGTATCCATACCGGATGCAAGACCGGTCATTCTCAATCTGTCTGACATAATTACCTCTTTTCTGCACGAAGAAAAGCCGTGCCCCGATCATTCCTCACTTTTTCTCATCCACGAGTATGCCTGCCATCTCCCAGACTCTTGCGATCATATCCAGCGTCTTTTCGGGAGGCAGCTCCTTTATGACTTTCTTTGAAGTCTTATCCACGATCTTTATCGTAACCCTGTTTGTCTTTTCATGAATGCCGAAAACAGCCTCGGAATTCTGGTTGAACATCTTCTTGTTCAACTCTTCCACGGCCTTTTTTACCTGCTCGTTTTTCGCCTCATTCGGCTGCTGCTGGCCGCTCTGACCCGCAGATGCACCGCCGTTTTCAGCTTCAGCGACCTCGTTTATCACGGCCTGCTGACCGGATATCTCAGCCTCCGCTGCCTGATTCTTTATCTCGGCCTCCTCGGAAGGCTCCGGCGCAACGGGCTTTACCGCTGACACTGCCTGATATGACATTTGTGTGCTGATAGGTTCTATCGACATAGCTAAACCTCCTTGTATATGAAACGCCTTTTGCGTCTCTCCGTCCAAAAATCCGTTTGGACGCATAAATGGTCTACCGTTATTCTTTTTATCGGACAATACCCCTCAAAAAATAATACCCTTTTGAAAATTTTTTAAGAAATTTTTCAAAAGGGTATTTATACTCATATTAATTAAGCAGATTTTTCAAAGCGTCCATTCCCTCCGCAGTCATAGAGCTCTTATTTGACTCCTGTATCTGCAGATAGATCTCCTTGCGGTATATGGGAACCTCTTTGGGTGCCGCTATACCTATCTTAACCTGATCTCCCTTTATATCGAGAACGGTAATCTCTATGTTGTTGTTCAACATTACTGATTCATTCTTTTTTCTTGACAGTGTAAGCATTATTTATCCGCCTTTCCGCCTTTTTCGGCTTCGGCCTTTGCCTTCGCTAATATATCATAGATCGGATATTTAACGGGAAATGCCTCATCATCGTTTAATATTACCTGGGCTGCCTTTCTTGTTGCCGCGTTTATTATTATGGGTGCCATAAGATTTACCGACATATGCTCGATCTCATGGGGAACGGTAACCGTTACGAGTACGAGCATCTCTTCTTCGCTAAGCTCCCCTAAGGGTATCAGATAATCATCCTCAACAACCGGATTGTAATCCGCCCTGACAAGAAGCGGATTCATAACGGGCATCGAGAAAGCCGGCTCCTGGATAGATACCAGAAAGCTTAAGCCATTCCCGTCGGAATTTTCGGAATCATGCATGAGCGCAAAATCTTTAAGATCCGGAAATCCGACTATACCGCCCGGAAAATTGATGATCTTGTCATCGTCAATGGTAATGTTTCCAAATAACCTTGTCTCTACTGTCATAATTTCCTCTTTCCGCGACCGTGTCGCATAAATAATGATTAGATATAGTCTATAAGAGAGCGCTGGTTTATCTTGCCCGTCGCCATCAAAGCTGCGTTATAGACAAGCTCAGCCTCACTTACCTCCACGGCTATATTCGTGATGTCCACATTCTCATTTTCGGAAGCAAGAGTGGTTACCGTGCTCTTCTCCTCCATGAGCCTGTTGCTTATAAGAGTAAGCCTGCTGTCTATTGTACCACAATTTGTGTTGGCAAGGTTAGATTGTTCGTAAAATTTCTTAAAAGCGGTGATACCGTTTTCATATTTGCTCTGAAGCTTGTTCTTTGCAAGGTCAAGCTCCTTATTTGCGGCATCCAACATTATGGATATCTTTTGCTGGTCTTCGGTATTATATGTGATGGTATCCTCCTGCATTGCCTTAAGCTTATTTACCTTTTCCTCCGTGACATTATACTCCTGTATGGCTTTCATTATATCGTCAAGCTCACGGGTGATCTGTGTATCAAACACATCTCCGGCATGGGTATTTATCTGAATATTCTGATTGGTGCCTACGGTATAGTATATCTCCTGATCATGGCAGTCGTACAGGATATCTGCCGTGCCTGTTTTATATCCGTCCCCGTTTACATCCAGCTTGCAGTCAAAATAATGCTCGGGTCTTAAATCTCCGGAGTTGAAGCTGGTCTTATTATAAGTTACGCTTATCGTATCTACCCCGGTTATATCCTTAAGCTCGGAAAGCTTTGTCGCAAGAGCGCTTCCCATCACCAGCTCACCCGTATCGGTAAGCAGATATGCCGTTTCCTCCACTGACGTGTCCGATTTATTCGCA
This sequence comes from Lachnospiraceae bacterium, assembly GCA_017633935.1. Taxonomy (GTDB): domain Bacteria; phylum Bacillota; class Clostridia; order Lachnospirales; family Lachnospiraceae; genus NK4A144. The sequence goes on from JAGBOJ010000025.1 coordinate 2,317, forward strand.
TCATTCAGCTTCAGGGTTTCATACGCTGTCTTTGTGGTGCCGCCCACTCCGTCCGTGGACTTTACCGCTTCCACGGTCACTGTCGTTTCTTTATAGGCCGAGGTGATGGTCTTTCCGTTGGCTGAAATGTTATATACCTTTTCAGGCGATCCCGTTGCCGTATATGTCATTGACCCGTCTGTATGAACGGCTAATTCTCCTCCGGTTACGGTATAGGTGTTTTCCGGCTTGAAGCCATCGGTTGATGTAAGAGTTTCCTTTACCGTACCCGTGGAATCTGCCAGCTCTATCTGCGAAATGATCCCCGTGACGTTATCCTTTACGATCGATTTGATGACACGGACATCCGCATCCGCAAGAGGCTCCTTATATTTTAATTTCACATTTCCGTCAGCATCCGCCTCAAGCCTGTCATACGACATCCTTATCCTGTATACCTTCTCCTCCTCTACCTGTGTTTCGGCATAATCTGTCTCAACAGCCGACTTTGCGGTCGAGCTTACCGCGTTTATCTTATCCATGTTAAGCGGCGACCTCACAAAGCCCTCGATAGAGATATCCTTTGCGTTGAACGTATCCGCTATATCCTTGTAATATGCCTCGGTATCCTCCGTAAAGGTAAGCTTCTCCCCTGTCCTGTATCCCGTAAATACCGATCTTCCGGCATTGGTGACATTTCCGTTTGAATATATCTGGTTCTTATATGCCTCAAGGGTCTGATATATCTTATCCCTGTCCGATGCCGTATTTGTCCCGTTGGCGCCCTGGTCACAAAGTGACCTCATTGTTGAGAGCATGTCCATCGTAGAATCAATGGCCTTCTGAGTCACGCTGACCCATGCCTGTGCATCGGGAACATTTGCCCCGTAATACTGCGTAACCTCGGAAAGATTGCTCCTGAGCCTTAAAGCTCTTATTGCGACTATCGGGTCATCCGACGGCCTTGTTATCTTTTTTTCCGTCGCCATCTGTGTATTCAGCCTGTCAAGATATTCCTTGTTATTGTTTATATTATACAGGGAATTGTTTGACATCATCTTATTTGTGATTCTCATAAATACCACCTTTCCGACTGCGATTTAGCACCTGACCTGTGCACGATCGCAACGCTTTCAGCTGTTTTTGATCAGACTCCGGTCTGGGTTATCAGTCTGTCGTACATTTCCGACATGGTCTGAATAACCTTGGAGCTAAGCTCAAATGCATGCTGGAATTTTACAAGATCCAAAGCCTCTTCATCCTGATCCACACCGGACTTTGAAAGTCTCTGATTCGTAAGCGCCCCCGATATATTGGTATAATTTGTCATAAAGGTTTTTGCACTTTGCGCGTTTAACGCCACATCCGAAAGCAGGCACTGGATAAATTCCGAGGAGGAGCAGCCCCTGAAGGTCATCTTGGATTTATCCGTCTTTATGCTCGAAAGAGCCACTACCAGATCATTTGAATCCGAATTTACGGCAGCCTCCGAATTAAACGTGGTCGCAAACTTGGAGGAATCGTTCCTTATGCTCAGGTTAAGCTTGATATTCTTTGCCGTAAGATTATTATATGTAAAATCCGTACCGCCCGCAGATCCGAAGGACTCATTCGGCTCCACGTCGTGATACACGCCCTGCAGATCCTCTGCCTGAAAGAAGGATATCCCCTTCATCGAATCACCGTTTAAGTCATAGCCCTGCTCCATAATGCTGTTAAAGGTATTTGCGAAGGCTCTCACCCATTCATTCATCTGTGACTGATAATACGGTATTCCCTGATAATTAACGGACTGCCCTATCCTTACGGTGCTGTCCGCCGCCACGGCATCTAACAGTCCGTTCTGCCACTTGCCGTTTGAATCGATATATTTAAGACCCGAAAAGGTGAACTCTTCCGTCGTGCCGTCATAGCTCCATGAATCGTAGGTATAAGCCATTCCGCTTATGGATATCGTTCCGCTGTCGCTGATCGTTATCTTATTTATATCGGATGACGGTCCGGTTACCGTTATGCTCGTTGCTCCTTTGGCTACCGCCTTCCCCTTTCCGTCAAAAAATTCCTTGTTGTTTCCGTCCCTTAATTCTAAAAGGCTCTTGATCTCTCCTGACTGGTTTTCCGATAACGGGGCAAATTTCGATCCCGTATTTTTCCAGTAGAGATCATAAAGTCCGTCTATATCGGACTGGTTTATCTTCTGTTCCCTTGCCTTGCATTCAAGCTCGTTATACTCATATCCGTCCACGAGCGCATATCCGTTTGAAACATTCACCATATAACGCTTTGCTCCTGTCGGATTATCGGGGTCATCGTAGTTATATATCTCCACCTCTTTGGTTTCGATATTGACATAATTTGCCAGCTCGTCCACAAGAAGCGCCCTCTGGTCACGGAGCTCGTTTGCCACAACGCCTTTCATTTCGATCACATTTATCTGCTCATTTAAGGAAGCTATCTGCGAAGCGATGGAATTGACCTTATCCGCCGCGTCCTTAAGCTCGTTGTTTAAGTTTGACTGCACCTTTTCCAGCGTTATCGCCATCTCGTTAAAATACTCCACAAGACTCTGCGCTCTTCCCAGAAATGCCGTCCTCGTGGTGGTGCTTCCCGGATCGTCCTCCAGGTCAGATAATGCATTGAAGAAGTTTTCCGTATATATCTTGTTAAAGCCCGGGACCGTACTCGTATCGTTAAAATAATCTTCAAGCTCAAAGGTGTAAGTCTGCTTTTTTGTATACTCGCCTAAAAGGGTCTGGTTTTCCCTGTATTTCAGGTCGATGTACGTATCCCTTAACTGATCGATCGACTTTGCGCTTACACCGGCACCTGCCATGCCGTAAGTGGTATAGGTCCTTAACGCCTCCGCGGCAGTGGTGTTTAATTCCTGCTTGGAGTAACCCTTTGTATTTATATTTGCTACATTGTTTGCTGTGGTATTCTGGGCAACCTGTGCTGCTGTCAGTCCCGAATATCCTATCATCAAACCGAAAAATTGTGACGGCATTCAAATCCTCCTTTACCTCACTCCGCTGCCTCGTTTCATATACTATGCAAGTGAATTGAGAAGCGTATCCAGCATCGCGTTTACTGTATTTATATATCTGCTGCTGGCATTATAGGCATTCTGATATCTGATCATATTGGTAAGCTCTTCGTTATCCGAAACGCCCACCACCTGCTGTCTCTGACTGTCTATGGAGCTCACCGTAATGGTCTGGTTATCGGAAATGTTTTTATAGGTCTGTCCCCTTGTGGCATTATCCCCGATTATTGCCGTATAATACTCGTAAAATGTAAGCTTTGACCTTGTATTCGGATTTAATGTGTCAAAATCGTTCTTGAAAATGTTGACTAAGGCATCGGCATCCATCTGATTCACCGATTTGTCCTTTAACAGAAATCCGTCATTCAGCTTGGACGGTGTCTGCTGTAAATCCGCATTTATCATAAGATTTGAGGTCGTCCATCCGTCTGTCCCGTTTGCAAGACTTCCTCCCGTCGGCTTTGTGATCATCTCAAAAAGCCTTACCGTATTTCCATTCTCATCGTCATATTCAAGGATATTGTTCATTCCCGTGACTATGCCGCGGATAAGGTTATCAAACTCGGCCATAACGGTTACTACTGAGGATCTGCCGGTCGTGGCATTGTATTTATCAGCCGGTGTGGCATATTTCTCATATCCCTCCACCCTTGGTGTCTCAAGCTTCTCCTCATCTAAAAGAGCGCTTTCCTTATCAAGATAGGTTCCCCTCTTTTCGCCCCTTGCGATCACCAGTGCCTTAAGCGCTCCGATGTCACTGTTTATATCGGATGAGATCACTTCTCTTTTACTGAAGACTCCCTGATCGTTATACAGCGACCACACCGGTGTATGAAAGCCCGTTTCATCGTCGGTCGTATAGCTCATTTTATTGATGTAGTCTTCATTGATAAAATCCACACCCTCAAACTGAACCGTGACTACACCGTGTATATCCTCGTCATAGGAAATTTTACCGAGCCCTGAGAGCTTATCGAGATAATAATCCCTGCTGTCCCGAAGATCATTGGCTCTCTCTATTCCGCCGGATTCCACCTTCTTTATCTTATCATTAAGCTCATAGATCTTTTCCGCATATGAATTGGCATCTTCTATGAGTCCCTTTACCCTCTCGTTCAGATTGTCCTGATAGCTTGACAGCCCGTCATAAACAGCCTGTGCCCTTTCAAGGAAGCTTATGGATTTGCTCACCAGAAGTCCCTGATTGGTGGCATCGGACGGATTCTTTTGAAGCTCCTCAACCGACCTTTCAAGCTCCTCCAAGGAATTCTGGAAAGCCACGCCCTCCATCTCCCCGAAAAGCGTTTCCATCTCAACTATCACTTCGTAATTTGTGGTATAAAAATCGGATCTCCCGTTTTCAAGTCTGTATGACTTGTCAAGGAAGTAATCTCTGACGCTTCTCACATCAGAATAAGAAACACCGAGACCTACCTGCTGCGGACTGACATAAGCCTCACCTATCGTATCATAATGACGGTTGCCCTGTGTCACCTGCTGCCTTGTATAGCCTGCGGTGTTGATATTTGCCAAATTGTGCGCCGTGGTATTTAACGCATTCTGACTGGTAACAAGCCCCGAAGACCCGGTATATAATCCACTGAATAACGACATAACGCATAACCTCTCTTATCACTGTTTTGCATCAAAGCCGCCTGCCGGACCTCCCATATGTTCTCCTGCGATACCGGCTGACTTGTTATAGTTGCCGGTCTCCGGAGCCTGTCTCATGGACTTGACCAGATTTAGATTGAAATTAACTATATCCAGTGACTGTTCGATGAGCAGCTTGTTTTGGTCGTTAATAGTTCTGAGCTCACCTACAGTGGCTTTGAGCAGGTCATGGAGCCGGGCAAGTTCATCCCTCTCCTTTGGCCTTTTATCTAACATATCTATAAGGTATGAAAGCTTCAAAGTCTTAACGTCCCTGTTAATGACATCTGCGATATCCGCCATCGCCTGCTCTCTTTCCTTGTCAAGAGCGCCTAAGCGGTCTACCACGATCTGTTCTTCATCCGTGATCTTTTGAAGTTTTTCAATGTCCCCCTCGACTATGACGGGGGTTTTTCTCTTTGAGAGCTCAAGCAACGCAACATATTCCTTTTCTTCCCTGTCCAGTGTATCTATCAGGACCTGCATCAGACTTGCCACCTGCTCTACCTCTCCTTAATATTACTGTGCGTAAGCCTCACTGTACTTCTGCATAAGCTTGTCCGCAAAGCTCTCGCCCGATACATTATATGTGCCGGACTGTATGCTCGACTTCAAAGCCGCTACCTTATCTTCCCTTACATCGGGGGAAGCTTTTACAGCCGATTTCGCTGTCTGGATATCCTTTCCTATACTCGAAATCTCAAACGCATCACGAACTGATCCTGTCGGAGCAGCCTTGGAAGTCCTTCTGCTTTTGTTAACGCCATAAATCTGCTGGATCTGTGAATAAGCATCTACACGCATATCAGACTCCTCCTTTCCTTAAACAAAAAACTTAACATCTGTCATGTTTTGTATCATCTTCATACACTATATTTATCGACTGATATAAAAAATACTTTAGCCCTTTTTGCAAAAAATTTTTTTATTCAAAATATCCCCTGTATTCCACCCTGTACGGGCTGTCCGGAAACAGCCTTGTATGACAGTCTATAAAATAGTCGTCGGTCATTCCCGCTATAAAGTCCACTACCATATCGTCTGCGGGTGTCTCAAGATAATCCTTCTTTAATGTTTTGCTGTATTTCGTTATCTCTTTTATATATCGGATATGATGCCTGTAAAAAACAGTGTCTTCATTCAATGTTTTTGCATCTGTAAGCAGCTTTTCGTACATTTCTTCAAACATCGGAGCGATCTTTGTGGTAAAATCCCTCTCCGTCTTTTCATTTCCGTATATGTGACGATAATTTTCCTTTTTTGCCCGTTTAAGCTCGTCAAAGTACTCCGGCTCCATATTCAGACAGTCGCTTCCGTAACTGTTTTCTATGATATTTACGATCAGATTGTTTATGATCTCGGCATTCGTGGTCCCTATGGTCTTCTGGCTGTACTCGGGCTCTTCATCAAAAAGTCCCAGCTTTTTTGCATCCTGCCTGTCTTTTCCTATGTATGCGATAATGTCGCTTACCCTCACCACGCAGCCCTCCATTGTTGACGGGATAAGCCTCTTTATGGCTTCACTGTCCGTATAGCACTCCTCCTTCTTACAGTCGAACACCTCAAAGCTGTCACAGGGCACCGGTCTGTATTCCTGCATTTCAAGCTCGCCGTTGTGACATATGATCCCGTCAAGGGTCTGAAGGCTTAAGTTAAGACCGCATATATCGTCTAAAAGCCTCGCGCTGTGAACATTATGATTGAAGTACCTTCCGGTATGCGCCTCGTATAACTTTGAAAGCTCTCTTTCACCCGCGTGTCCGAAAGGAGTATGTCCTATATCGTGCCCCAGCGCGATCGCCTCTATGAGATCGGTGTTTAAGTTAAGCATACTTCCTATGTTCCTTGCTATCCTCGACACAAGCTGTACATGCAGGGCACGTCTTGATATATCGTCATTCTTAAACAGCGAAAAAACCTGTGTCTTATCGGAATAACGGTTGTAAAAGGGAACATTCATTATTTTTTCGGTGTCCCTCACAAAGGCCGGTCTCCACAGATTGGCCCTGTCATGATCCATATTTCTCCTTATCACATTCTCATCCTTAAAGGCATACGGATTTTCCCGGTGCTCCTTCCTGTCCCGGATGATCCTTTCCTGCAGCTTTTCCGGCAGATTGTTGTAATGCGTCTTATAATTTCCCATAATTAAAACTCCGGCACTTATTTTATGCAAAATAACCTGATCATTTGTCTCGTTCAGGTTTATTTATGAACAGTTCCTAAAACACAAGGCTTCCGGTTTCCCGAAAGCCTCATCAAGCGTGCGCAAGAGGATTCGAACCCCCGACCTTCTGGTCCGTAGCCAGACGCTCTATCCAGCTGAGCTATGCGCACAAATATTATAAACCCAACTTGTATATATTATATTTTTTTATCCGTCTTGTCAAATACCAATTCCTTCGATTTCCGCTTCAATTTATGCTTCGATTTCAGTTCAATCTCAGCTTTGATTTTTTCTGTGAAAGCAGGGTTACGATCCGTCAATTGACCGTTGCTGATTTAGTATGAGAGTACACCTCGCACCACGCCGGGATAAAGCCGGAGCGTATGGCAACCCTTGAGGATACGGCATGGCTTTCACTTGTGCCGTAGAAAGGGACCCTGCCCATATCCATGACCTTCTGCTTCATAAGTGAAGTCAGATAGACCGCAAGCCCCTTATGCTTATACTCTCCCAGCACATCCACACCTATCTGGTACAGAGCATCACTGTCGGCGGACACACCCGCCATCGCTATCATTTCATCACCGTTTTTTGCCGCCACTGCCATCACATCGGGACACCCCTCCATATACATAAGAGCGTGTCTGAACGGGTTATTGTCCCTAAGCTTTTCTATTTCCTCTTTATACAGCCATACTATATCGTAAGGACACTCAAAATCATAGCCGATATAGTCTTCATCCGGCATATAATAAATATGGGTATCCAGTATCCCGTACCCGTATTCATTAAGCTTCTCATCAAGCACCCGGAGATTTTCATATTTGCAGAACCATTCCGGGCTGTAATCCGCATATCTGCATAAAGCCCAGTCATAGATCTGCTCGTCACACATCATATACAGGCTCCCCTTATATATGATCGCCCGGAAAAAGTCTGAGATATCCGCAAAATACCTCGATCCCTTAAGCCTCTTCCTCTTATTTATATTTATCCCGTCCGGACTGTCCGTTTCACAGTTTGTGTCCAGTCTGAACTGTTTCTTAAGTATCCCGTCAAAATTCAAAAGTTTCCGTTTTCCTCTTCGATTGCCACATCCAGATCTATTCCTGTCTCTTCTGCGGCTGTATCATCGGGAACAGCCTCCTGCGAATCATAATAAACCTCATCCGTGCCGTCAGATGAAACAGTTACCGCGCTTCTGTCAAAGAGCGCATTTTCCGCACCGCCCGGAGTTTCCTCTACATGCCCGGTAGTATCCTCTTCATACTCATAATATTCCGCGGAATCGTCACCCTCATCGTAATATTCATCTTCCTCATAATATTCGTCATCATAATACTCATCATCGTAGTATTCGTCTTCGTAATATTCATCATCCTCAAACCCGTAATCATCGAACATGCCGCCCTCGCTGTAGTAATAATAGTAATCCACGAGTGTAGACATCAGATCGCTTGCAAGGTCATGGCCAAATATCACGAATAAAACCGTTACGGCTATCGTAGTAAGTATACTGATCACGGAGGTCACAAGTCCCGCTATGGCAAGTCCCTTTCCGTAATAGCGCCTTACGAGCACGACTATCGCCATCACAAGTGCAGGCACGCTGAAGCCCAAGCCGAACACTGTAGGGCTTGTAAAGATCGCGATGATGCCGAATACCAGACTCAGTATGGCAAGCGTCATATCCTTTTCTTTTTCGCCTGTCAGGTTCCTTTCGGGATTGGTATAGCCGTCGTCATACTCTACCCCGTAATAGCTGTTCTCATACTCTTCCGCAGTATACTGCTGCACCTCCGCGCTTCCCTCAGCCTCTGTTACCTGATATTCACCGGTATATGCTTCCTGTTCTACAATATCCTCTCTGTCGGTTTCCCCTGAATCTGTATCCCCGGTCTGACTGTCGTATTCACCGCTGTTATTTACATCATTTACATTATTCTCGTCCATCGGTACTGATTCTCCTTTATTAAATAAAAACTCCTGTCCACATTTTAATCGACAGAAATTATTTTTTCAACTTAAAGTGTGTTTTTCCCGGACCCCCATGGAAAGAGCCTGCTTCGGACAGGCATTCACGCATTCGCGGCACCGGATGCATTCACTGCTGTTTGGTGTCTTTTTCGGATCCACATTCATCTTGCATGTTTTGGCACACAGACCGCAGCTTACGCACGCGTGCTCATCCACATACATTTTTACAAGACTCACCTTTTGGAAGAGTCCGTAAAACGCTCCCAGCGGGCAGACATATTTGCAGAACGGCCGGTAAATGAAAACAGATGCCAGAATACAGATGACCAGAAGAAAAAACTTCCACTTAAAAAGCCATCCGAGCGTGCCGCGCATCGCATCATTAAGCAGCACAAGAGGGATTCCGCCCTCTAATGTTCCTACCGGACATATATATTTACAAAAGAAGGGGTCTCCCGTCCCGTAAGCTGACCGCCAGAAAAACGGCAGGGCAAATACCATCACGAAGAGGCACAGGTACTTTAAATAACGCAGCGGCCGATCGATTTTTTTCGGGATCTTAAGCTTCGGTGTCGGGATCTTGTAAAGCAGCTCCTGAATCAGCCCAAAAAGGCACAGCCATCCGCAGATAAAGCGCCCTGCGATCAATCCGATAAAGGCCAGATACCCTGTCACGTAAAACGCAAATCTTCTTTGTCTCCCGTCAAAAAGTGCCTGCATGGAGCCTATCGGACAGGCTCCCAAAGCTCCCGGACAGGAATAACAGTTCATCCCGGGTACGCAGATCTGCTTCAGCTTCCCTTTGTAGATAGGCGGACCGCCGGGCAGAAATCCTTTTACATAGGCGTTCGTAAGGATCCCCCATCCGGCCTGGATAATTTTTCTGAGCGCGCCTTTTTTTTCAGCCAAGACCGATACACTCCATACAGATATTTACAGCCTTTGAAAGAACCGTACCCACCTCTCCGCGACAGATGCCGAACGCCATACAAGCTATCGACGCAGCGATCAGAATATATGTGACCCATACCGGAATTTTCTTTTCCAATTCTTATCTCCCCCTTACATCCTGCTGCATTTAAGCCTGTGTATATATGGATTAAATGCCGTCAGCTTTTCTTCAGCTTTTCTATCCGGCATTCATGCTCCTTTGTTTTTTCATCGTAGCTTATCCCCACAAGGAGCAGATCTCCGGTATAATGCTGCATAGACGCAAAATATTTTTTCGCTTTGATCTGATCAAGGGCACTGTCTGCACTTTTATTATGCTTCAGTTCTATGACCATTGCCGGAATATTATCACTAATAGGAATAAATACTACATCCGCAAAGCCCTTACCCGTTGTCATTTCTTTTATCACGGTGTATTTATTGAGCGCATAAATATATGCAAGATAAATTGCACTTTGCAGCACATCCTCATTGTTGTAGCTCCGGTTTGATGCCACATGGATATGGGACGCATCGAGAGCCCTCGCAACCTCACTTTCTTCCCCTTTGAGGGTTGCATCCAAAAGCTCTTCAGACTGTTTTATGATAGCATCCGTTGCCTCGTAATCGCTGTCTGCTGCCATCGCGTTAAACCATTCCTGTCTCACCTCTCTGTTGGGAATTCTGCAGGTTCCGCCTTCGTGGTCATACGCAAGATACCCTAAATGCAAGAGGTATGTGAATACATCATCCTTTGTAACAAAAGAATCCATGGTGTTCATAAAGCTTGTCACATTCACCCTTATCTGCTCTCCCGCAAGCATCCTCACCACATCATTCCTTATCCCCTTGAAATTATGCTTAAGCCTGTCTGTGATGACCTGATAGGAGGAGGTTTTGCTCCAATAGCCCTCAAAATATCCGTCATCAAGACATCTTACCACCGACTCCGGATTGTATATTTCATATTTACCGACAGCATACCCGTCATACCAGTTCCTGCATTCTTTGTAATCCGCGTCATATCTTAAGCAAAGCTCCTTTACCTCCTCATCAGTAAACCCGATATACTCAGCAAACCTCCCTGCATTCAGAAATGTATATTCCCTGAAGTTATTGAGCTTGCTCTGTATCTTGTCCCTGACCACAGGCAGTATTCCCGTAATATAAGCCAGTGAGATGACGGGTCGGATCGTATCGCTCTTAAAAAGCCCGTTTAAAAAGCTTAAATACTCATCAAAGATTTCCTTTTTCACCTGCTCCCGAACCAGCACATCGTATTCATCAATCAGTATGATAAAGGTGTCTCTTCTGTTTTCATAGACCTTAAGCAATGACTCCCCGAGAGAATCCTCTTCCTTAAAAGCAATTTCACTATACTCATTTATAAGCTCCGCCTTGATCTTTTCCTGCAGTGTATTTATAAGATTATCCTTATCCCTTATATTTTGATATTCGCTGTTAAGATCGATCTTTATAACATTGTGTTTATTAAGATGCTTTTCATAGTCCTTATCAGAGGAAATCTTCAGTTTTTCAAAAATCTCCGCAGAATCGCACCCTCTTGAATAATAGGCAGAGATCATATTTCCTGTAATTGTCTTTCCGAATCTTCTGGGTCTTGACATACAGATATA
>JAGBOJ010000026.1 GCA_017633935.1 Lachnospiraceae bacterium
CGTTGTATCGCCTGCATCCTCTGCGGGTGCCTCGGCAGTATCTGCGGTTTCTTCCGCTGCTGCCGCACCGTCAGCGGCCGGTGCCGCATCGCCCGATGCTCCGGATGCCCCGCATCCTCCAAGTACCATCGAAAGTGCCGTTAAAGCGGCTATCGTAAGTGACAGAGTTTTTTTCTTCATATCCCATTTCCTCCCTTTTGGATTATTTTTGATCCTTGATCCGTCCTCCGGCAGACTGTCCGAAAACGCTTTGCCCAAGATGTGCGTCACCGGTTTGTGGGGAAACCGATCGGATTTACCCGCAAAGCGGGAGCATACATACTGGGTAAATGCTTTTCGGACAGGCTGCCGGACCACTTCGTCCGTTATCTGTTGAATATATTATCATTCAGGGAGATAGTTTAACTCAAGCGGTATTTTGACATTTGTACAGGATTTTGTTAAACTGGGGCCGGATTTGTGCTTATTGCCCCTGAAACACAGATATTTTACTAAAACGCAATTTCGTTTTAGTAAAATATATATGATTTTACTTTCCTTTTACTAAAGCTTTCCCGGTGCTTTCTCTCCATTTCACACGGGCACCGATATGCACGGTCTCGTAATCCCCACGGCCCTCGATCAATTCTATCAGAGCCTGTGCCGCAATATATCCCCTTTCGTAGTTCGGGACCGTTACGGTAGTAAGACGCACGTATCTTGAGATGATTATATCGTCAAAGCCGCATACAGCTATATCCTCCGGTATCCGCACCCCGTCCTCGTGAAATCTCCGTATCGCTCCGAGCGCCATCATATCATTTGCGCAGACCAGAACCTCCGGCATCTTTTCTGACAACAGGATGAGTCTTGCAGCCTGGACTCCGCTTTCCTCCTGCCAGTTGCCGTCGTAATAATCCGTTCTCTTAAAATGGATACCGCGTTTATCCAGAACCTCCTTAAAGGCCTTAAACCTCTCCCTGTTATCCGCGGTATCCGGTCCCCCTAGATAGGCAAACCTCTTAAACCCCGCATCCGCAAGCCTTTCCGTAAGCTGCTTTTCCGAGGCGTAATTATTTACGACTATGCTCTTTATGCCCTCTCCCGGAATTTCCCTGTCAAGCGTAACCACAGGATAGGACGAGCCCGCCAGTTTTATAAGCTCTCTGTCGCTCAGTCTGTCATCAAGCACGATGCAGCCGCATGAATTTGAATATCTTTTGAATTTGATGTCTGAAGAGACAAGGATATCATACCCTTTGGAATATGCATAATCACTTATCCCGTGGAGTATATCATGATAATACAGGGTATCAAAGTCACTGAAGTGAAAAACTATCGTCTTACCGTTTCCGCGTGATAATACCTTATCATTCGGATGGGTATAATTCAGCTCCTTAGCTATCCTTAAAATGTTTTCCTTTGTTTTACTGCCTACATTCTGTTTTCCGTTTAATACATTTGAAACCGTGGTTATGGACACACCTGCTTTTTGAGCTATATCTTTTATTCCGGGCATCTTTTCCTCTTTTTATATTGCCCTGACCGTGTCCCTTATCACAAGACCGGTCGGGAGCATTATCTGACGGTTTACGGGAGCCTCTCCTTTTATTATATCAAGTAATGTGGTCGCGGCAACAATTCCTTTTTGTTTTACATCCTGATGGACGGTCGTAAGTGCCGGTCTGTGAAGCCTTCCCATAAGATTATCGTCAAATCCTGCTACCGATATATCCTCCGGGACCTTTACACCCCTGTCGGAAAGCGCCGCCATTATCATAACGGCATACAGATCCGAAACGCAGAAAACAGCCGAATAATCCTTAAGTCTTTCACAGATTTCCGAAAGGCTGTCTTCAACCTCTTCCTCGTGCGGTCTTATCTGTATGAAATCCCTGTCATTAAATTCGATCCCCGCATCATTTAAGGCTCTCCTGTACCCGTTAAAACGTGCGAGGTCAACACCTGTCTGGTTATCCGATATGAAAGCTATCCTTCTGTGTCCTTTTTGAATCAGGTACCCGGTCATCTCATAGCTTCCCTTTTCATCCTCCAGTCCCACATTTGTAAAATACTTGAGTCCCTCTATACTGTACGTATCAATACAGACTATCGGATTTTTATACTTTTCACTGACCCTTATCCCGTCATCATTAAGCATACCAAAGAGCAAAAGTCCGTCCACATTCCATGTGGATGCCCTTCTCATTATCTTGTTAATATCGCTGGATATATATATCATCATAAAATATCCGGAATTTCTGACCGCTTCCTCGACTCCCCCGACGAGCTCCGATACAAACGGGTCCATCAGCAGATTTGAATACTTATCCGCTCTTGCCTTCATTGCAAAACCTATTATCTTGGATTTATTCTGGGCAAGATTCCTTGCGTTTATATTGGGCACATAATCCACCTGCTTTAAGAATTCCTGCACCCTGTCTATCGTTGCCTGTGATACCTCTTTTGTCTTTCCGTGAATTACGTTTGATACCGTAGTCGTGCTCATGCCGAGCTGTCCGGCAATATCTTTTATTGTTACCATACTCATCCTCAATACCCCTGTTATGTTTTATCTGTCTCCACCGCCGCAGGAATTAAGCCAGCCTATCATTTCTTCGTAGCCTTCCTTTGAATATTCAAATTCCTTATCCTTCTTATCACTCTCCGGAGTATTGTCATAAGAAAGAGGGGTATACCAGACTGTGGCTTTAAGCACCGGAGCTTTACCCTCTTCATCATCCTTACTCATTAACGGCTGCCTTGCCACCCTGAATCTCATGCCCTTATCGGACCCGAAATATTCTTCGCCGTAATCATAATGTTTTATTCCGTACAATTCTTCCGGTTTGATCATAAAATCCCCTTGAACGCATAAGTATTTCTATTAAAAGAAACCCGTAAATCCGGTGCCGGACTTACGGGTCCCACCCTTTTCATAATATGGTGTCGGTTATTATTCTATTACTATATTGCTCCACTCCTCCGGCTTTATAAGGGCGATATATGACTTGCCGACATTTACCCTTATAAGCTCACCGTTCTCATCATAGAACTTTGTGGGATCAAGGTCATTCTGCTTGGACCACTTGCATGCATATGCCTTTCCGTTCGTGATATACCAGCCGTCCCTGTCGGATTCGGAAGGATAATACATCATATATCCGTGATCATCGAGCTGCTCCATCCTCGCATTCTGAATGAAGATATTCTTGAATGAGATCTGCTTGTTTCCGTTTCCGGCATCAACCTCAGGCTGATTGTACTGGAAGTACTTGTAAACCCCTTCCGCCTCATCGTATTCCAGCCAGGGATTGTTGTGATGGAAAGGAAGTGATATCTTCTTGCAATCGATAGAGCTTGAATACTGGGTAAGCATATTCGGGTTGTCCCTTCTTGCAAATACATAATGGTCACCCATATAATATTCGTTGTATGTAGTGGAAAATCCCGTATTCTTAAAGTTCTTTTCAAGATCTCCCGGCAGTATGTACTCTGTAAACTCTCTTGCCTTACCGTTGTCTACTCTTGAGAATGTACCCGAAAATCTCTCAACAAACACATTCTTATAGAAGTTGTCGTTCCAGAACGGTCCGCCGTCATGACAGAGCACGGCATTCCACTCGGGGAAGATCTGCAGATTGGTGGGTCTTGTACTTCTGATCGAACCCAGCTGCTTTATGGAGCCCCAATCCTTTACCATTACCATGAACCTTGTAACACCCTCATTCTGAGTGCTGTTTACCATCTCATATACTATATCCGAGGTTGATATCCCGTAATGAGGCAGAGCTTTTTTTTCATCATCCACCATTACGGCTATCGGCCTCTGGTCTTTAAGCGATTCATCTATCCACTCACCGGTAAGCTGGTTTGCCACCATCCCTTCGGGCGGTGTATCCGGCTCCTCGGCAGCCGCTGCCGTCTGATCCTCTGCCACCGGCTGCTGCACCGTCTCTTCCGTGATCACCATTGCGGGCTGCTCTGTCTGAACCTCTGCTGCAGGCTCTTCAGCCTCATCCTTCTTTCCGCATGCCGAAAACGCCAATACTCCGGAAAGCAGTAGCATTGTCAGTAAATATCTTTTCTTCATATATTGTCTCCTATCAAATGATTTCAATCAATAACTGCTTTTTAGAAACTACGAAAAAGTATATTATCATAATTCTTTTTAATTGACAATCGGTTAATGTTCCCTGTCACCGCCCCAGAAGAAGAGCGCTACCGTACCCGGTCCGGTATGGCTGCCTATCGTGGTTCCGATATAATTTATCTCCACCTTCCCGTTAAGTTTGGGGAAAGTCTGCTCGACCAGTGCCGCGACCTCTTTGGCATCCTCGATGCAGTCCGACTGCGAGATATAGCATTTTCCGGAATAATCGGTGCCGTTCTCGGCATTTTCAACCATTTTTTCAACGATCCGTCTGATGACCTTCTTCTTTGTCCTGATCTTCTCTCTGGGAATAAGCTTTCCTTCATCGTTTACATTAAGCAGCGGGCATATCCCGAGGAGTCCTCCTACAAAGCCCGAGGTCTTTGATACCCTGCCGCCCTTTATGTAGAAGGTGAGGTCTGTTGAGAAAAACCAGTGCTGAAGGTGCTGTCTGTTCTTAATCGCAAAATCATAGACCTCGTCTATGCTTTTGCCCTCATCCCTCAGGTCAGCCAGCTTATCCATAAGAAGCCCGTATCCCGAGGAAGCTCCGAGCGAATCCACCACATATATCTTTCTGTCCGGATACTGCTCCGAAAGCTTGTCCTTTGCTATCATCGCGGAATTTACGACTCCGGATATTCCCGAGGAAAGACTTAAATGGAGTATGTCCTTCCCCTCCTCAAGAAATTTTGTGAAGTATTTATCAAATTCCTCTACATTTATCTGGGATGTCTTTGTCTCGGCCCCTTGTGTCATTTTCTGATAAAATTCATGAAAAGGGATACTCTGCCCGAGATCGTCAGGGTACTCCGTGCCGTCCAGCGAGAAATGGAAAAATATGCACTCGATATTTCTCTTTTCAAAATGCTCCTTTGAAAGATCCGCTGTAGAGCAGCAGCTTATAACGTAGTCACTCATTTCGACTTCTCTCCTTAAATAGTTTTATATTATTTACAGGTCCTTTACTTTCGCGGATTTCCTTAACCACAACATCATACTATAATTTCCCGTAAAATACAAAAATAAAAAAGTATTTTGCCGCATTTATTTAAATCCCAAAATAATAGTGATATAATGTGAAGGTCTACACTTGCGGACAGGCTTATAGGCGTTGCCGCATTCATTTACGGCTCCCGCTTAAAGCTCTTTTCGCGGTATATGCAAGTTCTTAGGGGTATATTAAAAATCAGGAGGTATTTAACATGGAATTTTTGAAATCTAATGCAAAAAGAGAAGCTTTATTTGTGGTGCTGTATATGGCTTTGGGTATATTCTTCGTAGTAAGGCCCGGGACTACGTTCAGGGTAATCGGAAATGTCATTGCCATTTTGATGCTGATCATAGGTATCATCCATATATGTCTCTATTTTACAAAAAAGAATTTTGACGGTATCCAGAAAAACGGTCTTGTTACAGGTATCATCCTTTCCATCGTTTCCATATATCTTTTGCTGAAGCCGGAATTTTTAGAATCGCTTGTCGGATTCATAATCGGATTTATGATTCTCCTTGCAGGCGTGACCCAGCTCCAGAATGCCGTGGATCTGTTTTATTTTAAGAATAAAGCGTGGCCGTTTATGCTTGTCACCGCGGCAATACTCATAATTCTGGGTATCATAGCGCTTGTCAATCCTTTCTCCGCGACGGAGACCTTTGTAGAGGCCACAGGCGTCTTTGTCATTCTTTCGGCGATCTTCAAGCTGATATCCATTCTGATCCTGTACATCGGAGCAAAGAATGTGGATAAAGCACTTGATGAAGCGGCAAAGGAAGCCGGAGCCGTTGATGTCACGGAAACTTCAGTGGTAGAGGACGAGCCGGAGAAAGCCGAGACCAAAGATGAAGACAGTGAAAAAAAGGAAGCTGTTTTTAACGAAGATATCTGAAAATAAAATTAAGGGGTTAAAATTATGAAAGAATTATCAAAGCTGTTAGGCTACAGGAAAGAGATCAAGGTTGT
This sequence comes from Lachnospiraceae bacterium, assembly GCA_017633935.1. Lineage (GTDB taxonomy): Bacteria > Bacillota > Clostridia > Lachnospirales > Lachnospiraceae > NK4A144. The sequence goes on from JAGBOJ010000026.1 coordinate 6,096, forward strand.
GGATGCCACCCTGCGTGACGGGGGGCTTGTAAACGACTTCTTTTTTGACGATGATTTTGTAAAGCATCTTTATGCCACAAACATCAAAGCAGGCGTCGATATCATGGAAGTCGGCTACAAGGCATCAAAGGAAATGTTTGATGTACAGAAGTTCGGTAAATGGAAATTCTCAAACGACGAGGATATCCGTAAAGTCATCGGGGATAAAAATCCTGCCATAAAGCTTGCTGTAATGGCCGATGTGGGGCGTACCAATTACAAGCACGACATTCATGACAGGAAAAATTCCCCCCTTGACATCATAAGGGTCGCAACCTATGTAAATACCATCCCCGCAGCCATCGATATGATCGAGGACGCAAAGAAGAAGGGCTACGAGGTCACCTGCAACATCATGGCAATAAGCAACGCGCAGGAAGGTGATATGAAGGTTGCTTTGGAAATGCTCGGACAGTCTCCGGTTGATGCGATCTACATAGTTGACAGCTTCGGCTCCCTCTACCCCGAGCAGGTGCAGAGGATAGCTGATCTCTATATGGAATATGCCACAAAATATAACAAACAGGTGGGCATCCACGCCCATAATAACCAGCAGCTTGCCTTTGCAAACAGCATTGAGGCGATAGGGGACGGAGTGAACTGGGTGGATGCCACCTATGCCGGTATGGGCAGAGGCGCGGGCAACTGCTCCATGGAAAACCTGCTGGGCTTCTTAAGGAATCCCAAATATAATCTTTTCCCCGTTATACAGTTTATCGAAAAATACATGATACCGCTCAAGGCATCCGGCACCACATGGGGCTATGATCTGCAGTATCTTATGACCGGTATCTTAAATCAGCATCCACGCACGGCCATAGCCTTCACCAAGGAAAACCGTAAGGATTATGTGGAATTCTACAAAGAAATAGTGGCACAGGATTAAGGGGCTGTTTAACAGCCCCCTTTTTAAGCCTGTTTTTTCAATATCTTTTTTACTCCCACCATCACAAGTATCATCATCACGATCCCGATGATCAAAGACACGATCGCGTTCTTTACAAAGCCTGCCACCATATATGTCACAAAGGATACGCCGGCTGCTGTAAGAGCATACGGCAGCTGCGTTGATACATGGGCTATATGGTCACAGCCGGCACCCGCCGAAGACATTATCGTGGTATCGGAGATCGGTGAGCAGTGATCTCCGCAGACAGCACCTGCCATACATGCCGATACACAGATGACGGACATGGGATTTCCACCCTCAAGCGGGAACACGCTTAAGGTTATCGGAATAAGTATTCCGAAGGTTCCCCATGAGGTCCCGGTTGCAAATGCCAGAAAAGCCGCTATCACAAATATGATCGCAGGCAGGAAGTTAAGAAGCGATTCCGCACTGCTCTGCACGAGATTTGCCACATATTCCGCCGCTCCCAGAGAATCGGTCATTCCCTTTAAGGTCCACGCAAGTGCCAGTATGGTGATCGCCGGAACCATCGCCGCAAAGCCCTCCGTGATACATTTCGCACAGTCTTTGAATTTCATGACCTTTCTTACCAGATAGAAGATTATGGTTAAAGCAAGTCCCACAAAGCTGCCGTAAACAAGTCCGACAGAAGCATCGCTGTTTGCAAAGGAATCAATAAAGCTCTCTCCTGCAAAAAATCCTCCGGTATAGATCATTCCTATCACACAGCTTATAATCAGCGCTATTACCGGAAGCACCAGATCCATAACGGTTCCCCTGCCTTCCACCTTCTCTTCCTTCTGAGCTTCCTTTACTCCCTTTACGGTAAACAGATCTCCGTTCATGGCGTTCTCCTCATGCCTTGCCATTGGCCCGTATTCCAGACCCAGCACTGCAAGAAGCACCATCATAAGTATTGTCAGCAGCGCATAGTAATTGTAAGGTATCGCCCTTATAAAGAGCATAAGTCCGTTTGTTCCCTCGGGCGCAAATCCCGAAACCGCCGCTGCCCATGAGGATATTGGCGCAATGATGCAAACGGGAGCCGCCGTCGCATCTATAAGGTATGCCAGCTTTGCTCTTGATATCTTCTTATTATCCGTAACCGGTCTCATAACACTTCCCACCGTAAGGCAGTTAAAATAATCGTCTATAAAGATGAGGCATCCCAGAAGTATCGTCGCAAGCTGTGCGCCCACCCTTGTTTTTACATGCTTTGATGCCCACTGCCCGAAGGCAGCAGAGCCACCCGCCTTATTCATAAGGCTTACCATCACTCCCAGGAATACCAAAAAGATCAGTATTCCCACATTATACGAATCCGATAACTGTGCTATCAGACCGTCATTAAATATGTGGGTAAGCGTCCCCTCAAAGGAAAAGTTTGAATAGAAGAGCCCGCCCACTATTATTCCGACAAAGAGCGAACTGTATACCTCCTTAGTGATAAGTGCCAGAACTATGGCTACGATTGGCGGGACCAGCGCCCAGAATGTTGCGTACATATTATGTTAACCTCCTTGGCATCCTTAAGCTCCGTCTGTTTTTTATTTGCGAACAGCTTAAGGATATGCTATATTCTTCATTGTTACCAAGTATACTCTGCAATGTCGTATGCCGCAAGAAAATATTTGATCATGAAGAAAAACAGCAGTCAGATAATCTGTATATTACTCTTAACCTTAACCGCGCTCATCTGGGGAGGCGGATTCGTATCCCAGAGTATCGGCGCGGATTTTGTCGGGCCTTTTACCTTCCTTGCCTTAAGAAGCTTGATCGCATCTGTGGCAATGCTGCCGGTCTTATATTTGCTCGTATTTAAAAAGACACGTTCGGAAGCCCCTGAAAAAAAAACTCTTAATGCATATTCTCTTAAAGGCGGATTTGTCTGCGGTCTGTTTTTGTTTTCGGCAAGTGCCGTGCAGCAGATGGGCATAGCCTATACCACTACCGCAAAGGCCGGCTTTCTCACTGCCATGTATGTGGTGATGGTGCCTTTGCTTCTGGTTTTTTTCGGAAAGAGTGTGGAAAAAAGGATATGGCTTTGTGTCGCATTAACGGCACTTGGTCTTTACCTCCTTTGCCTTAAAGACGGCCTTGAATTTCAATACGGAGACATCCTTATGATAATCTGCGCCCTGCTGTTTGCGATGCAGATAATGTCGATAAACCACTTTATAAAAAAGGTGGAGGCCGTGCTCCTTGCATGGTTCGAGTTTTTCTTTACCGCCGTATTTTCAACGGTCTTTATGCTGATATTTGAGTCAAACAGCATTGAAAGCCTTAAAGCTGCGGCTCCGTCAATACTTTTTGCCGGTTGTTTAAGCAGCGCTGTGGGATATACCCTTCAGGTTGTCGGTCAGAAGGGGTTAAAGCCCACCATAGCCTCTATTGTAATGAGCCTTGAAAGTGTCTTTTCGGCTCTTTTAGGCTGGCTCATTCTGGGACAGAAGCTTTCTTTAAGGGAACTGTCAGGCTGCATCCTTATATTTGCGGCTATCATAATCTCACAGCTGTCAGGTTCGCAAAGGCGGCTTTGTGAGCAAAAAAAACCTATTGACAGAAAGCCCGTCAGAACTTAAAATCGTATGTGATGTTTTTTGCGGATGTAGCACAATGGTTAGTGCGCCGGCTTCCCAAGCCGGACACACGGGTTCGATTCCCGCCATCCGCTTTTTTAGAACCAGTGATGTTTCCCTGATACCCCACTTGATGGGGTTTTTGATTTAATATATATGCATTCAGACGATATTTTTATACGGAGAACGTTTTTTAAATTCTTTACTCCGACTATACTGGCACTTTTGGGCTCTACGTTCTCCTCATTCGGAAATACTCTTTTGGCGGGGCGGTTTCTTGGAAAGGAAACCCTCTCCGTAATGAACATCCTTTCAAGCTTTACCTTTTTATATGCCATGTTCGGATGCCTGATCTCGATAGGCGCTGTCGCCAGATCATCAATAGCGATCGGGAGACAGGATTACAGGACTGCCGGAAAATACCAGTGGTTTTCTTTATTGCTCTCTTTTATAGTTCCGGTCATGATATCCGTACCGTGTCTTATAAATTTCAGAGGATTGTTTTATCTGCTCGGGGGTGACAGTGAATCCTATGCTATCGCATCCGGCTACGGAAGGCTTGTCATAGCCTTCGGCTTCTTAAATACACTGATGTACTTTCCTTTTAATTTTCTGAGAATGATAGGAAAAGGAAAATACGGAATGTACTCATTCGGAACCATGGGCATTTTGGATGTTGTGCTCGTTTATATTTTCTTAAGGTTGGGTATGGGTCCCGTTGGAGTCGCTCTCGGTTATATATTATCCATGCTGGCCGCAAATATTGCCGGACTTTACTTTCTTTTCACCAAAAATACCCTGTATAAGATGCAGCGTCCGCAAAAAAACGAGCTTTTCAGTATGTGCTGGATCATAGCTTCATTCGGCGGTGCCTCAGGGCTCAATAATCTTTGTAAGGTATTAAGGACCGTCACCTTAAACCTGCTGATCTCAAAGTATCTCGGAAAGCAGGGCTTGCAGACCCTTGCCGTAGGATGCTCGATCATAAATCTGACATCGGCCTCGGTCACAGGCTTCGGACAGGCTGTATCCCCGATAATAGGCGTCCTTTTCGGTGAAAAAGACAGAAAAGGACAAAGGCAGGCTTTAAGGATAAGCATTGTTTACTCTGCCATTTTTCACACTGCACTGGCTGTAGTCCTGATGTTTCTTGCGCCCTTCCTTTCACGCGCATTCGGTATCACAGAGACGGAGCATATAAGCGATACGGCTCTTTTGATCCGCCTGATCGCAGTCAGCTTCATCCCCTCTTCCATAATGAACATCTTCATATATTATTTCACGGCGACAGGCAAAAACCGGTGCTCCATGATATTGACCTTTATGCATTCATTCCTGCTTTTGATCCTTTTGTCCGCGCTGCACTTAAGTTTTGCTCCCAACACATGGTACGGTATCTCATTTATCACAGCCGAGATCCTTGATTTCGGGGTAATGTATATACTCAGCATAATAAAAAGGAAAAAAGATCCGAACCTTCACGGTATCCTGCTGGAGCATAATATTTATGCCGAGAAATTCTTTTCCACCGTATCCGACGGCACTGAAGAGGGTGCAGTGGAGACATCCGGCAAGGTTGTTGCGTTTTGTGAAGAAAATGACGTCGATCCCGCGCTGTGCATGAAGCTTCCGCTCGTTGTCGAAGAGCTTCTGGTGGTTTTGGCAAGACACTGCTTTGAAAACAGCTCACAAAAGATCGATGTCAGGATATCTCTCGTCCGCGAAAATGTCCTTGTAAGGATGCGCTGCGAAGGTGTGACCTTCAACCCCATCGAATGGTATATGGAAAGGAAAGCAGCTCTGTCTCCCGAGGAGCTTATGGCGGACGAAAGCTTTGCGATGAATGTTGTAGAAAAACTGGTCAGTGATGTACAATATACCAGTACCTTCGGGGTAAATAACCTTATAGTAACCATGGGTTCAAAACAGAAAGCAGTATTATGACAGATCCAATACCTCAAAATTTAACCTTAACAAATCATAAAACCTCTGAAAAAAAGGAATTCACACTCCGTCTGTTCCGTCACGGGGATGAAGAGGCAGTAATAAACTGTATACGCGAGGAATACGGCGACACCTATTACAGAAGGGATTTTTACGATAAAGAAAAGCTCCTTGAGCTGGCAGACAGTGATAAGCTCTATCTTTTTCTGGCTGTCTGCGGTGATGATCTGTGCGGCATACAGTCCATAATCTCTCATCAGCCGAAAGAAAGCAGACTTGAGGGTGCCTCCCAGATCTTCAAAAAAGCCTACCGCGGCTACGGGCTCCCCTATGAGCTTGTAAAATACACCTATAAGATAGCAAAATCGCTTGAACCCGGCTGCATCTATGCATCAACCGTGGTATTTCATAATATCACCCAGTCGATGTGTCAGCGGGCCGGCATGGTACCCGTCGCTTTTAATTTCGGAAGCCATCTCACAAATAAGATGCATAACAGCTATGCCCTCGGGCACAGTGAAAAATATGCGCAGGCAATACTGATACTTCCGGTCGCAAAGCAGGATGCCGGAAATATTTATATCCCCCCTGCAATAAGCGGTGTTGTCAAAAAAATATATACAAATCTCGGTGTAAAATATAATATAATAAACAGTAAGGGGTCAAAAGACGATATCCCGGACGGTCTTAAGACCGTTTTCGATATAAAGGTAAATGACAGGGAGCAGAGTGTGAGCATCTCAACAGATGCGATCGGAGCTGATTTTCATGAAAGGATCGCCGGGATAAAGAAAAAATACAGTGAAAAATTCTGGACAATATCCCTCACCCTGCCGGTGGATGGCAAAGCCGGGTGTTATGCTTATGAGGTGCTGATAAAAGAGGGATTTTTCTTTACCGGTATCAAACCTCTCTGCTCGGAGCACGAATGCATATATATGCAGTACACCGGTGATGTACGCTTCTGTTTTGATGAATATGTACTCACCGAAGGCTTTAAGGAACTATTGAATGATATTCTGAGTCTTAAAGGAGATCTGAATGACAAATAAAAGAAAAAAATCACTGGGCACCACTATTCTGGTATCAACACTTTCTTTGGTGATCATCACCATGCTTTTATTGATAATCATTATGTTTTTCCGTATGCGGAGCGTACAGAGCTCACTTGTGGAGAATAACAGGATGCTCGGAAAAAAGGCAGGGGAAACCTCTTCCTCCTCTATGGAAAAGGAGGTTGCCGAGCGTCTTGTGCAGATTGCAAACGGTCAGGCGGATATCGTTGACTCAAACTTTTCCCATTACAAATCCACCGTTGAACTGCTGGCTGCCGATGCCACCTATCTTTATGAGCATGCTGATGAATTCGGAAGGATAAAGGTAAATGAGCCTGACGCGAAAAATGACGGCAAACTGGTGGTTCACTTAACCCACAGTGAAAAAACCGATATGTCCGATCCTTCGGTAATAGATGAAGCCGGCCTTCTGGGTAATGAATCCAATACCCTTATGTCTGTTCATGCCGGTAATCCTTCCATGGCAAAATCCTATATTGCTACCGAATCGGGTCTTATGATAGAGGCAGACCGCGCTTCATCCGATAAAATTGACGAAAACGGAAATGTGACTTTCTATGAGGCCTCAACCCGCCCGTGGTATTACGAAACAAAAGAAGCCGGACAGACCCATTTTACAAATGTTATCCCCGAAGCAAGCGGCAAGCGTATCGGTATGATGTGTGCCTCACCGGTCACAAAGCACGGAAAATTTATGGGTGTCGCCTGTGCCGGAATGTATCTTGACGATATCGATGAAATGGTCCAGTCGACAAGACTGGGGGAGACAGGTATTGCCTGTGTAGTAAACAATAACGGACAGCTCCTCTTCTCTTCTGATAATACCGGTCTGCTTACCATCACGGCAAATACTGCGGATTTTGACTTAAGAGAGTCCGAAGATACCGATTTTGCAAAGCTGGTGTCGGATTCTCTTTCAGGCATGCAGGATTACAGGGTCATAAAATTCAACGGCGAAAACTATTATACGGCATTTTCTTCCATGGAAACCGTAGGCTGGTCCTTTATCATAATGCTGCCCGAGACTACGGTAATGCAGTCCACTGCCGAGCTTCTTAATGACCTGTCCGTCATCACCGGTGAAACGGAAACTGCCACCCAGTCCTCACTCCGTGCAATGATGAACAGTATATTGTTTATCGGGCTTATCGCTATAGCTGTAGCTGCCGCTCTTGCAATTTATATGTCGCGTATAATCGTTGCACCCGTAAAGGATCTGACCGACAAGGTAGGCAGGATACAGGGTAAAAATCTCGATTTTGAATGTGACATTAAAACGGATGATGAGATACAGACTCTTGCCGAATCCTTCCAGAGTATGACGGTAAGAATGAAGCAGTACATAGATGATGTTACAAGGATCACTGCCGAGAAGGAACGTATAGGCGCCGAGCTCAACGTTGCGACTCAGATTCAGGCGGATATGCTGCCGAGGATCTTTCCTCCCTTCCCCGAAAGAAATGAATTTGACCTGTACGCGACCATGGATCCTGCAAAGGAGGTCGGAGGTGATTTCTATGACTTCTTCCTTTTGGATGACGATCATATCGCCCTTGTAATGGCTGATGTATCCGGAAAGGGTGTTCCTGCCGCACTGTTTATGGTCATAGCAAAAACCCTTATAAAAAACAGGACCATGATGGGAGGTACTCCCTCGGAAATCCTTGGCTATGTGAACACACAGCTTTGTGAAGGAAATGAGGCCGAGCTTTTTGTAACGGTATGGCTTGCGATCATTCAGATCTCCACAGGTAAGGGGATCGCCGCAAATGCAGGTCACGAGCATCCGACCTTAAGGCATAAGGACGGACTGTTTGAGCTGGTAAAATATCCTCACTCGCCCGCGGTGGCAACTATGGACGGAATCCGCTTTAAGGAGCATGAATTTGAGCTTAAGCCCGGAGATACCCTGTATGTGTACACGGACGGTGTTCCCGAGGCAACCGATAAAAATAATCAGCTGTACGGGGATGAAAGACTGATAAATGCATTAAATACAGATCCCGGAGCAGATGCCGAAAATCTCTTAAGGATCGTAAGAGAGGATATGGACAGGTTTGTGGGGGATGCCCCGCAGTTTGATGACATCACGATGTTAGGCTTCAGGTACTTCGGACCTCAGAAATAAGTCACGTTTCCTTTCGATCATTTTGTCGACCCCGGCTATATACTGGTCCACAAGCTTGAAGTTTGCGCTCCTCCTACAGTCTCCGTTTGCGTAAACTCTCTTGCTTATGGCACCGGCGCCGAGAGCCAGTATATCCTGTACCTCTTCATTTATGAGTATATTATAGACCCCGTATTTCATATCCCGTGCAAAACCTGTGTTTTCCAGATTCCCCGACATATTTTTCTGCCTGTAAAGGTAATACGGCTTCATATCCATTTTCAATGCGCCTTTAACAGCCTCGTCCATCATTTCACCGGTATCCCCGGCTATACCGGTACCGTTTTTTTCTATC
>JAGBOJ010000027.1 GCA_017633935.1 Lachnospiraceae bacterium
ACCTTCAGCTTCTATGAAAAGTCCTCGGCACGGGAAAAGGATATAGACTGGGACGGGAGATTCGTACTGGATAATTACAGTATTGAGCTTGTGCCCGCCGATGAAGCCTCCTTTGAGTTTACTGTAAGCAAAAAGAAGGAAGAGATAGTTTTCGGGCTTGCACATATTAAGGGAGATAAAGCCCATTGGGAATCCGAAGACGGCAAGGACGGCATAGACTTTAAGATGGTGGATGAAAACACGCTTCAGCTGGTGGAAACGGGTGGCTTAAGGCTTTCCGGACAATATATCAGGGAATAATATAAGGAAAGGAAGAGGTATTATGAAGAAATTTAAGAAGCTTACGGCAATGCTGCTTGCCGCGATCATTATTTTCGTGGGCGCGGCACAGACAAGGCAGGTAGAGACACAGGCAGCATCTGCTGCCATGAAGGGCGTCTGGCTTTCTTATCTGGATTTCCAGTCCTTTTTAAAGGGAAGGAATCAGGCACAGTTTGACCAGAGTTTTCAGACTATATGCGCGACTGTGGCAGCCAACGGAGGAAATACGATATTTGTTCATGTGCGCTCACATAACGATGCGATATATCCTTCAACGATCTATCCGTGGAGTTCGGTGATGCTTGGAGGCGTAAATCCGGGATTTGATCCTTTGGCGGATATGGTGCAGATAGCGCACAATTCGGGACTTAAGATACATGCGTGGATCAACCCTTACGGATACAGGAACGGTGCCTTCAGCGGAAATGCGGCACTGGCAAATAACGCGAATATCGTGGCAGGTGTAAGTGAGATCGTTACAAAATACGCAGTGGACGGAATACATTTTGATGATTATTTTCCTCCGCTGGGAGCAGCGAACTTAAATGCAATGGTATCGCAGGTTCATCAGGTTTGTGCTGCTAACGGCAAGGTATTCGGCATCGCTCCGCAGGGTAATGTGGAGAATAACATAAAGATGGGTGCGGATGTGGCTACGTGGCTTTCGGTGCCCGGATATATCGATTACATAGCACCGCAGATCTACTGGACGGACAATTACGGCAAGGCAGGGGCTACCGCAATGTCTACTCAGAGGCTTACCCAGTGGAAGTCGCTTAATAAGATAGGCGTTCCGATGTATGTGGGTATGGCTCTCTACAGATGCGGCACGGCGATCGCATCAGACCCCGGGTGGGTGCTTCAGAACAACAACCTTGCAAAGCAGGCGCAGACTGCAGCGGGTCTGGGATACTCGGGCTACATCCTTTATAATACAACCAGCGAGGTACTGCCTAATGCCGGACAGAAGGCTGAGCTCTTAAACCTTAAGGCTGTTTGGTAAACTGCATAAATTGCGAGAGTTTCGAAGAAACGGAGCAATTCGTGGCATCAGTTGGGAGCAAAAAAGGTACTTTTGACCACAATAACATAAATATAAGGAACAAAGAGGTTCACGAGGGTCTGTATCATACAGACCCCCGTGATTGTTTTTTTAGGAGGGAACATGAGCGGATATACGAAAGAGGAGATATTGAGGCATGTAGATGAGGAGGACGTGGAGTTTATAAGACTTCAGTTTACGGATATGTTCGGCACAATGAAAAATATGGCTGTAACAGCCGCAAGGCTTGAAAATGTGATGGAAAACAAATGCATGTTTGACGGATCGCATATAGACGGCTTTGCGAGGATCGAAGAGTCGGATATGTATCTCTACCCGGATACGGATACCTATGTGACCTTTCCGTGGAGACCGCAGCAGGGTAAGGTTGCCAGATTTATCTGCGATATCTACAGGCCGGACGGAAACCGTTTCGAGGGTGATCCCAGATATATACTTCAAAAGGTGAGAGAAGATATAAGAAAATCAGGATTTGATTTTAATGTAGGACCTGCGGTGGAGTTTTTCCTTTTTAATACGGATGAAAACGGTCTGCCTACGGTTGAGACGAACGAACAGGCCGGATATTTTGATCTGGCGCCTGCGGATACGGGAGAAAACGCGAGAAGGGATATGGTGATGGCCTTAGAGGATATGGGATTTGAGATCATGTCCTCACAGCACGAAAGGGCAAGGGCCCAGCATGAGATTGACCTTGCACCTGCCGAGGTGCTTAAAAGTGCCGACAATATACAGACCTTCAGATTTGCGGTCAGGACAATAGCAAAGCGCCACGGGCTTCATGCTACTTTTATGCCAAAGCCCAGATATGATTTAAGCGGTTCGGGTATGTCACTTGAAATGATACTTAAAAGGGACGGGAAAAACTGCTTTTATGATGAGGGCTCAAAGGACGGGCTTTCAGATGAGGCAAGGTATTTCATAGGTGGGATGATGGCTCATATAAACGCCATTACCGCTGTCACCGCTCCGACTGTAAATTCTTATAAGAGACTGGTGCCGGGCTATGAGACGGCTCCCGTATATACGGCATGGTCGTTTACGAACAGAACGGCTCTCATCAGGGTTCCTTCTCATATGAAGGAGGATACCGGTATCATTTTCAGGAGTCCGGATTCGGCTTCAAACCCTTATCTTGCATTAGCCGTGTGTCTTGCCGCCGGCATCGAGGGGATCAGAAAGCAGATAGAGCCGCCAAAGCCCGTTGAAAAGAATATTTTCAGGATGACAAGGAGTGAAAGGCTTGAAAACGGGATAGATACACTTCCTTCAAGTCTGGGGGAAGCCATAGACGCACTGGAGGAGGATGAATTTATAAAGAATATACTCGGAGAGCATATATCCGAAAAGTTCATTGCGGCAAAAAGAGAGGAATTTGCCGATTACAGGGCGAATGTAAGTCAATGGGAGCTGGACAAATATCTGGGAAGGATTTAAGGTAAGAGCTTGGTAAATATAGTTGTTGTATTTTATAGGTCCGAAGAAGCAAGGACATTAAGAGACCTGTTTGTAAAGGCAGGTTTTAATGTCGCGGGCGTATTTACAAGCGGTGCCCAGACACTGGCGCTTGCAGACGAGCTGCAGGAAGGAATCGTGGTCTGCGGTTACAAATTTCCCGATATGATGTATAATGAGCTGAAGGAAAAGCTGCCGGAGCATTTTGAAATGCTTCTGGTGGCAGGACGTTCAAGGTGGGAGGATGATTACGGCGACGATATAATGCGCGTGGAGATGCCGTTAAAGATAAAAGACCTTTTAGATACGCTTAATATGATGGTTTCCTCTATCGAGCGAAGACGCAGGAAAAGGAGAAATACTCCCAAGGTCAGGAATGAAAAGGAAATGCTGCTTATAGGGAAGGCAAAGGAGCTTCTGATGGACAGGAATGATATGACGGAGGAAGAGGCTCACAGATATATTCAGAAAACAAGTATGGATACGGGAACGAATCTTATAGAGACGGCCCAGATGATCCTGGAGATTATGTAAACCAAAATAAATGGATACTACTAGTATTATGTTAACTAAAAACTTGTGTGGAAAAATAATGAGAATTCATGGGTGAGGTAAAAAATATGCATTTTACAAAGATGCACGGCTGCGGAAACGATTATGTTTATGTGGACGGAGCCAAGGAAAAGGTAAAAGACAAAAGCTTACTTGCAAAGCAAATCAGTGACAGACACTTCGGAATCGGTTCTGACGGTGTCATTTTTATTAATCCGTCGGATGAGGCGGATTTTGAGATGGAGATGTATAACGCCGACGGTTCGCAGGGCGAGATGTGCGGAAACGGTATCAGATGCGTGGGCAAATATGTGTACGATCACGGTATGATAAAGTCCGACACGGTCAGAATATCCACCAAGGCAGGAATAAAGACTCTTAAGCTTAAGATCGAGGGAGATAAGGCTGTTGAGGTGACGGTGGATATGGGGATACCCGTATTTGAACCGGAGAATATACCGGTAAAGCTTGACGGGGACAGGATAATCTCAAGACCTGTAGCGATAGGCGGCAGCGAGTATAAGATAACCTGCATTTCCATGGGCAATCCCCATTGTATCGTTTTTGTGGATGATGTAAACGGGATAGATATAGAAAAGACCGGTCCGCTTTTTGAAAATGATCCCATATTCCCGAGGAAGGTGAATACCGAGTTTATATGCGTGAAGGACAGGACGCATATCGATATGAGAGTGTGGGAGAGAGGATCGGGTGAGACGCTTGCCTGCGGTACGGGTGCCTGTGCCGCTGCGGTAGCGTGCTGTCTGAACGGTTTGACAGACAGAAGGATTGCTGTTAAACTCCTTGGTGGTATACTTGATATAGAATACGACGAAAAGGACGATCATGTATATATGACCGGTCCTGCGGTTACGGTATTTGAAGGGGATATTTGATGTTTATTGAAATGGATTTCGACAGTGAGGAAGCACTTTATATGCAACTTCACGACCAGATCATACTCGGGATTGCAAAATCACTTATAAATGAAGGTGATCAGCTCCCTTCCGTAAGGAGTATGGCTGAGGAGATCGGGATCAATATGCATACCGTCAATAAGGCTTATGCTCTTTTAAGGGACGAGGGCTTTTTGCATCTTGACCAGAGAAGGGGAGCCGTGATCTCCATAGATATGAAAAAGATCGAGAATATGACGCATTTTAAGAATGATCTAAAGATCATTATGGCCAGAGCGGTCTTAAAAGGGATCTCAAGGGATGAGATACACGAGGCAGTGGATGAGATCTGCGATGAGTGGCAGATAGAATTTGGAAAAGAGGCTTAAAAGATGTTTCAGGAATATACAGATCAGGCAAAGAATGCTCTTTTACTTGCCAAAAAGAGCTCTAAGGAATTAAACCAAAGCTATACGGGCTGTGAGCATATCCTGCTCGGACTTCTGCGTGAAGGCACGGGAGTTGCGGCACAGGTGCTTATGGGAAACGGTGTGCAGGAGAGGAATATATTGGAGCTTATAAAGCAGCTTATCGCTCCGGATACCGAACAGATCTCGACCCAGGTGGCGGAACGCGACGGAATGACACCGAGAGCCAGACGCGTGCTTGAGCTGGCAGGGGAGATTTCGGAAAGATTTAAGGCGGAGGAGATAGGTACGGAGCATATCCTTTTAGCTCTTATAAGGGAGGGGGAAAATGCGGCCGTAAGGCTCTTAAATACCCTCGGTGTGAATATCCAGAAGCTTTATATGGATACGGTTACCGCTATGGGTGAGGATATCAGATCGGTCAGAAGCGATTTTGAGGCCTACAGGAATGGAGCCGAAAAGGGAGCCACTCCGATGCTTGACCAGTACAGCAGGGATCTTACAGAGCTTGCAAGGCAGGGAAAGCTAGATCCCGTGATCGGAAGGAACGACGAGATAACCCGTGTGGTACAGATCTTAAGCCGGAGAACGAAAAACAACCCTTGTCTGGTGGGAGAACCCGGCGTAGGAAAGACAGCGATCGTGGAGGGCTTTGCGGTAAAGATAGTGGAGGAGAGCGTGCCGAGGACGATCATCGGAAAGAGGGTGGTATCACTCGATCTTTCCGGAATGGTGGCGGGTTCCAAATACAGGGGCGAATTTGAGGAGAGGATAAAAAAGGTTATGGCGGAGGTCATAAGCGCGGGTAATATAATCCTCTTTGTAGATGAGCTCCATACCCTGATCGGAGCCGGCGGCGCAGAGGGGGCTATAGATGCCTCGAATATACTTAAGCCTTCGCTTGCCCGCGGAGAGCTGCAGATGATCGGTGCCACGACCATAGATGAATACAGGAAATATATTGAGAAGGATGCGGCACTTGAAAGAAGATTCCAGCCTGTTACCGTGGAGGAGCCTACCGAGGCGCAGTCCGTATCCATATTGATGGGAATAAAGGATAAATACGAGGAGCACCATAACCTGTCCATTTCTCCGGAGGCTGTCGAGGCTGCCGTGAAAATGTCTTCAAGATATATAAACGACAGGTTTTTGCCGGATAAGGCGATAGATGTTATGGATGAAGCAGCTTCGCGTTTGAGGATATCAAAGATGACGGTACCGCCTGCCATGGAAAATCTCAAAAAAGAGATAGAATCCATGGAGGAATCAAAGGAAAGGGCCATAAAGAACGGTGACTTTGTACAGGCAGGTGAGATCCACAGGGAGCAGCAGAAAAAAGAGAAAAAATACGACAGACTGAAAAACAACTTTGAGAATACTCAGAAGGAGCGTGATCTGACGCTTTCTGAGGATGATATAGCCGATGTGGTCTCGATGTGGACCAAGATACCGGTAAGCCGTCTTACGGAAAAAGAAAACGAGAGGCTTATGAAGCTGGAAAGCATCCTGCATAAGAGAGTTGTGGGACAGGATGAGGCGGTATCGCTTATTGCCAAGGCTATCAAGAGAGGAAGAGTCGGCTTAAAGGACCCTAACAGACCGGTGGGCTCGTTCCTTTTTCTGGGGCCTACGGGCGTAGGTAAGACCGAGCTTTCAAAGGCTTTGGCGGAGGCTCTGTTCGGTACGGAGAATGCGCTCATAAGGGTAGATATGTCGGAGTTTATGGAGTCTCATTCGGTGGCAAAGATGATCGGATCGCCTCCCGGTTATGTGGGATTTGACGAAGGAGGGCAGCTTGCCGAAAAGATAAGGAGACATCCCTATTCGGTGGTTCTTTTTGATGAGATAGAAAAGGCTCATCCCGATATATTCAATGTGCTCCTGCAGGTGCTTGATGACGGACATATCACCGATTCAAAGGGAAGAAAGGTAAGCTTTAAGAATGCTGTTATAATCATGACCTCAAATGCGGGC
>JAGBOJ010000028.1 GCA_017633935.1 Lachnospiraceae bacterium
CTACAGGTATCCCGCTCGTATACAAGTTTGACGATAACGACAAGGTAGTCGAGAAATTCTATCTCGGTGATCAGGAGGCCATCAAGGCCAAGATGGATGCGGTAGCAAAGCAGGGCTCTGCAAAATAATTAATCTGATGATGCGGTGGTCAAAAACACCTTTTGACGCTGTTATCATATCCTTGCAGTATATCGGCGGGCTGATATAAGAGTCCGCCGAGTGTTTCAAATAAGAGTTTATGGAAAATATTGAAGTAAAAGAAGGCAGTCAGTTAAGCCTTTCCGAAACCGATTATCTTACTGGACTTGCAAACAGAAGGGGGCTTAGTAATTTTTACCTGTCTTTGGGACAAAGCGATAAGATCCACGCCATGTATATTGACGTGGATAATTTTAAAAGGATAAACGATGAATTCGGACACAGTATGGGAGACAGGCTTTTAGTCTGTGTGTCGGGATATATCAGTAAAAATGCCGGAGGCTTTGTATCCAGAGTCGGCGGGGATGAATTTGTCGCCATTCTGGACGGAAGGCTTTCGGAGGAAAATGTTATCAAAAGGGCAGATGATCTGATAGCGGGACTCGAAGAGCTGGATTTCAGAAAAGATATCCTTGTGCTGATTTCCTTAAGTGTGGGGATAGTCTTAGACCAGAGTGCCGAGCAGAGCCTTGACGGGGTTTTGTCAAAGTGTGATGCGGCTCTGTATCAGTCTAAATATAACGGAAAAAAAAGGAGCACCGTATATAAGAGCGACGATAAGAGTATACAGATAAGCCGGAATATCGAGCTTGAGATGGAGGATGCATTAAAAAACGGCCAGTTTAAGGTCTTCCTGCAGCCCAAGGTAAACATGATCACAAGCGCGATAACCGGAGCGGAGGCTCTTTCAAGGTGGGAGCATCCTTCAGACGGATTGAGGATGCCCGACGAATATATACCGGTATTTGAAAAGAACGGCTTCATATCAAAGCTTGATATGTATATGTTTAAGCAGGTATGTATGCTCAAAAAAAGCTGGGAAGGTGAGATATATGAGCATCTTCCGGTCTCGGTCAATATGTCGAGATTTCATCTTTACAATAAAAATTTTCCCGATGAGCTTGCCGGGATCGTTGAAAGCTACGGTGTGGACCCCGAAGAGCTTGAGCTTGAGATAACCGAATCCGTATTTATAAAGGATACCGATGAGCTTATCGTAATGGTTAAGCATCTTCAGGAGAAGGGCTTTAAGGTCTCCATCGATGATTTCGGGTCAGGGTATTCGGCGTTAAGTCTTATAAAGGATCTGACGGTGGATACGGTAAAGCTTGATAAATATTTCCTTCACAGCTCGGCAAACGATATGAAGGGAAAGATAGTGCTTAAGTCGGTGATATCCATGTGCAGGGATCTTAAGATCACTGTGGTCACCGAGGGCGTGGAAAACGATGAGCAGATCGATTTTTTGACAAGAAGCGGATGTCAGGTGGCTCAGGGCTTTTATTATTCAGAACCCGTGCCCGTGGACAGTTTTGTGGAATTTGCAAAGGCGCATCTGAGCAATATACTGTCCAAATACAGGATCGATCTGGGAGAGAGCCTTGTAAGCGACGACGGACACATTAAGGGAAGGATAGTAGGTGAGGGCCTTAAAAGCGTGCCGGGTATCTTTAAGGGTTCAAAAGCAATGCATTTTCCCGGAGGACCTACAGAGGAAAATATGATCGAGATTGATCCTCTTGCCGTCGTAAATGACAGCTGGACGGTCTCGTTCTGGTGCAAAACGGATGAGCTTCATATGTGGTCGTCTGTATATTTTATGAAATTTGAGACAGGCTTTGCAAGCTTTAACCCGCTTGCGTGGGAGGGACATTCGGATTTCAGGATAAGGGATTCAAGGGAGGTCAACGGGTGGTACGATTCAAGCTCGTGCCAGCTTGAAGAGAACCTTTGGTGGCATATAGTGATAACCTATAATTCCGATACGGAGACAGCCATTTCCTTTATAAACGGAGATCCGATAGGACAGACGAAGAATGTGCCCGTAAACAGGTTTGTCAAGCGTATAGTGATAGGAGGGGACGTTTTCCAGAAATCATATATCGGAAGCGTTTGTGAGCTTGTATTCTACAACGAGGCTAAGGACTATGATTTTGTCAGGGATCTTTTCAGAGAATATACGGAAAGGGAAGATTTTGCCGGAGGTCCTTTAAAGAGGCTTATTTAGGGAGATTTTAAGTGCGGGTAATCTGGTTTGATGTCTGCGCGCTGTGGATACTGTTTGAGATCCTTTATACATATATCATCAGACGGAGTCTCAGGGTCAGGCAGAATTATATATTTCTCATACAGGTTATAGTTGTCATTCTTACCACATTGGGCAGCTTTGTAAGCTCTGCCGCCCAGAATGCGGTCTTAAGGGGTGATGTCTCGGTCTTAAATTCCATTGAGGTGCTTGAGGCTTCAACCTATCTGTATATGGCGATGCATATACTTACACCCCTGTTTTTTACACTCTACGTATATTCCCTCTTAGGTGTCGAGCTGACTAAGCTTTCCGAATATCTGGGACTTTTTATGCCTATAATCACGGCACTGCTCCTTCTTGCCGCGACACCCGCTTCGGGTCTTATTTTCTACTTTGACGGGCTGCATTTATACCACAGGGGCGAGTATATGTGGGTATTTTATATGGTATCCGCCTACTATATGGTATACAGCTTTTATCTGGCGATCATGTACAGAAGGAGCGCAAGGAAGGAGATCATTATCGGGCTCTTTGCATTTGTGTTCTTTTCCGTGGCGGGAGTCATCATACAGCTTATGAATTCCAATTACAAGGTGGAGGATTTCTGCAATTCCATAGTTGTGGTGATGCTCTATGTTATGATAGAGCGTCCGGCGGATTATATAGATTCCCAGACGGATCTTGAAAATGCCAATGCCTTTTATCTGAACATGATCACAAAATACAGGCGTTTAAGCCGCTTTGATATGGTTTTGCTGACGATCGACAATCTGGCTTTTTTAGACAAGCAGATAGGTGTGGCAAAAAGTGACCTGCTTCTTACCGAGGCGGCAAATTTCCTTGAAAGGTATGTAAGGAGTGCGAGGATATACAGACTGGGCAGAGGGGCTTTTGTGCTTGTATTAAAGGAAAAAAGCGGGGTCGGACCGGAAGAGGTCATGAAGGGTATAAGAGAGAGGTTTGTCGAGTCCTTCACGGCGGGGACGTACAGTATACTTCTGTTTGACTGCTGCTGCCATATAGAGTGCCCGAAGGATGCCGGGACATTTGATGAGCTTAGGCATCTGCTGTCGTTGGCCGTGCTTCCCGGTTTTCATAAAAGCAGACATACCTTTGAGGTAACTGATGTGGATGTGGAGGGAGACAACAGGAAGAAGGACATAGACAGGATCTTAAAAAATGCCGTCGAAACGATGGACGGGCTTTTGATAAAGTATCAGCCCGTAATGAATGTGAAAACCGGAAGGTTCGACGGGGTACAGCTGCGGACCGTTTTGAGCACAAAGGAAAAGGGTGCCATCTCGAGAAGGGAGTATTTATCCGTAGCTCAGGATAACGGTACCGCGATGAGGATAGAGCGGTATATCTACAACAGCCTGTGCGATTTCATAGTATCAAGCGGCATCAGGAGCCTCGGGATAAGGGATTTTGCAATCGATCTGCCGGTAGGGGCCCTTATGATGAAGGACGGCAGTGACGGCATACTTCAGATCACGGATGAACACGGTATACCCCACCATCTGATAACCTTTGAGCTGACCGAGGATGTGCTGATGCATTATCAGGGTACGGTAAAATACAATATAGAAAAGCTTAGAGAGCGCGGCTTTGCGTTTTCTCTGGTAAACTACGGCGGAGGCTATACCGATGCGGGTACTATCTTAAAAATGCCGCTAAGCTCGGTAACGCTTGATAAGGACCTGACGATGAGCGGTCTTAAGGATGACAGGGCCGATACGCTTCTGCAGTGCTCGGTTAAGATGCTTAAGAATTTTAATATAAGGATCAAGGCCGAATCGGTTGAGAATAAAAGGA
The DNA here is from genome assembly GCA_017633935.1 of Lachnospiraceae bacterium. Taxonomy (GTDB): domain Bacteria; phylum Bacillota; class Clostridia; order Lachnospirales; family Lachnospiraceae; genus NK4A144. Next base: position 4,043 of record JAGBOJ010000028.1, read on the forward strand.
TCGAAGAATATGTCAGAACTCTCGGCTGTGATATGATGCAGGGCTACTATCTGTCCATGGTGTATTCGGGAAATGAACTTGTAAGGTTTTTGAGAGCGGAGGGGATGAATGCAGTATAATTATTGGCTTGATGTGTGCGGCTTTGTGCTTATAGCCGTTTTAATAACCTTATATCTTATAAGACAGACAGTGAGCATCCTTCAGAACAGCATATATTATACGGGTATCATGTTCGTGCTCTTTGCAACGGTATTTGATGTCGCAAGCGTTGCCGCAGAGGGGATAAGTGCGCCTCTGGTAATGGGTATAAATACCGTCGTGCAGGTACTTGATATTATCACAGCCTTCATCTACGGACTTTATATAACGGTCTATGTCAGATATCATGTAAACAGGAAATTTATAATACGCGTGCTTGTACCCCCGCTTTTTATCGGGCTCATAATGCTTATCATAAATTTATTTACGGGCTTTATCTTTTATGTCACACCGGACAACCGTTTTATGTATTCGCAGACCTCGCTGTTATTTATGGCATGTGAATGCTATTATCTCATCTACTGTCTTGTAATGCTTGCCCGTGTCAGGGATTCAATGAGCAGGGAAAAGCTTTTTCTTCTTATACCGTTTACCGTGCTTTTGATGTGGGCGGGGATCGTCGAATTCTACAATCCGGCGCATCTTACAAAGCACTTTATGGAAAGCCTGCTCTCGCTTGCACTCTATTTCGGTATAAGAAATCCGGACGAGCTTTATGATGACGGTACGGGGATGCTAAATGATACGGCAATGATATCCCATATAGAAAAGAGACTTTCTGCCGATAAGAAATTTTATGTGATCGCGATATGCGTGCATGATGTTCCGGTGATCTACAGGACGGTGGGAAAGGAAGCCACCGAAAACTTCAGGGAGCAGATATCGGATTTCTTTTTTAAGCATGACAAAAGTACGGTGAGCTTCAGACTGTCACCGGGGCTTTACTGCATGGTGCCTGACAGGGCTGACAGGACCTTTGCCTGTGATATACAAAATGAGGTGATCGAAAGATTTTCAAAGCCCTTTGTATATAAAGCCATGAAAACCGAACTCTTTACAAGCTGCTGTATGCTTGAAATGCCAAAGGACGCAAAGGACGTGGCATCCTTAATGGATGTGATAAAGCTTTTTTCGGAGGTCGGCGCAAGCAGGAATATGACTGTGGTAAGTACGGCGGATCTTGACCTTAAGCATATAGAATATATGAGAAAGGTGGATGAAAAGGTCAGGAACGCCATGAGGGACGACAGGCTTGAGGTGTATTACCAGCCGATCTTTTCCTGCCGTGAAAGACGTTTTGTGGCGGCCGAGGCGCTTATCAGGATGCATGACGACGAGCACGGCTTCATCTCGCCGGAGATATTTATCCCTGTGGCTGAAAATAACGGGACCATAATAAGGATCGATAATTACGTGATGGACAGAGTCTGTGCGATGATAGCCAGAAACAGGCTTGAAGAGCTCGGCGTACATTATATTGAACTGAACCTTTCTCCCGGAGACTGTATTCAGGATAATCTTGTGGAGAATGTAAAGAACCTCCTTCAGACATACAATATCAATCCTTCAAGTCTTAACCTGGAGATCACGGAAACGGCATCGGATGAGTTTACGGGCATTGTGGACGGGAATGTCAAAGCACTGCATGAGCTGGGGATCAATTTCTCGCTTGACGACTACGGCACGGGATATTCCTCGCTAAGCCGTATACTGGCACTGCCGCTTAAGATAATAAAGATAGACAAGTCTTTAGTGCAGCCTGCCTTCAGAGCCGAAGGCGGCACGGATGACGAACGCTCAAGGAACATAAAAAATAAAAACGCAAAGACCCTTCTTTTAAGCTCGGTGGATATGATAAAGAGGATCGGGGGACAGATCGTTACCGAGGGAGTGGAGACAAAGGAACAGGCAGAGGAGATAATAAGGATGGGCTGCGATTACATACAGGGCTTTTATTTTGCAAGACCCATGCCTGAGGATGATTTTATAGAGCTCTTAAAAAATCAGGATAATATGGAGCAGATAAGGGCACTTAGCGTCTGAGACTGACGGACTTTGACGTAAAAATTATATTTTACGGGAGTTTTAAGGAGAAAAATGGAAAAGAAAGCTATACTTAACAATAAGATATATCTGTATCTTACGGAATTTTTTGCCGGAGCCTCGGTAATGGCGGTCGAGCTCGGGGCAAGCCGTCTTCTGGCTCCGTATTTTTCGTCCTCGCAGATCGTGTGGACCATAATAATCGGGACCATAATGATAGCCATGGCTCTGGGAAATATCTTCGGAGGGAGAAGCGCCGATAAGGATCCCGATCCCGGAAGGCTCTATATGAGGATACTTGTGGCAGCGGTCTATATAGCGGCCATTCCTGTTTTGGGGAAATACATAATAATCGGGATATCGGCGCTGCTTATAATGACAGTGAATACGAATTTTTTAGTCATCGCAGCGTTTGTCTCGTGTATGGTGATATTTGTGTTTCCTCTGTTCCTGCTCGGGACTGTAACTCCATCGCTTGCAAAATATACAGTGGGGAGCCTTGACGATTCGGGAAAGACTGTCGGGGTTCTGGGAGCCTTTAATACCATAGGCAGCATAATCGGAACCTTTCTTCCGACCTTTGTGACCATCCCCGCAGTCGGGACCTCGGTCACGTTTCTTATCTTTTCGGGAGTGCTGCTTATCATCTCACTTGCATATTTCATAAGTACAAAGGAGAAAAAAACGGCGTGTATCATAGCGGTGATCCTCTTTATCCTCTGTACGGTATTCGGAAGGAGCGGAAGCTTTGCATTCTGGGAAAATAATCTTACCTACGAGGGAGAGTCGATCTACAATTATCTGCAGGTTAAGGAAAATGACAAGGAGGTGCTCCTTTCAACAAACGTGCTCTTCGGCGTACAGTCGGTGACGAGAAAGGACGGCTCACTTACAGGGGGGATGTATTACGATTATGATATGGCTGCCCCCGTAATGGCGGGAGTAAGGGATAAGGAGCATTCTGATATGCTTATCCTCGGTATGGGCACGGGAACCTATGCCAGACAGTGCAAAAGATATTTTGACGGACTTGATATTGAGGGAGTGGAGATTGACGGAAAGATAACCGATCTTGCGGACAGGTATTTTGACGCAGACCCCGGTGTGCCGGTCTATACCTATGACGGCAGGGCGTATCTTCACGTCTCGGATAAAAAGTATGATGTCATCATGGTGGATGCCTATCAGGATATATCGATACCCTTTCAGATGTCGTCCGTTGAGTTTTTCAGGGAAGTATACGAGCATTTAAATGACGACGGTATCATGGTCGTAAATATGAATATGAGATCGGACAGTGAGGGTAATATCAACGAATATCTGACCGATACCATAGCATCGGTATTTCCGTCGGTATACACGATAGATATACCGCACTATACGAACAGGGAGCTTTTTGCCTCAAAGAACTCAGACTGCAGAAAAAGGCTTTACGAAAACTCATTAAATATGTCTGATACGGAGCTTACGGAGCTGATGCTTGATACCTATGCCGGTCTTGAGGAAAAAACAGGCATGGATCACATCTTTACCGATGATAAGGCACCGGTAGAGCTCCTCGGCATGCGAGAGATAGACGGGCTTATAAAGAATGAGGTCTCGTATTACAGGAACATATACGATGAGTACGGCCTGCAGGGTGTACTTGATTCATTGGGGATATAAGTACACTACCTCCTGCGTCCTTCCTTACCGTAATATCTGAATTCCAGCATCGTGATATCATCAAACTGCGGTGCTTCATCCACGAACAGGTCTATTTCCTTTCTGACATGCTTAAGAAGGGTTTCGGTGTCGGCATCGGGCAGCTCATTTAATGCCTTTAGCATGCCTTCGGTGCCGAACATTTCAGAACCGGCATTTGTCGCCTCGGGTACACCGTCCGTATATACAAAAAAGCTGTCTCCGGGCTCAAGCTTAAATTCATGCTCGCTAAATACCGTTTTTTCCATTGCGGCAACGGCAGGAGAGTGCTTATATATCGAAAGCTCATATCTTCCGCCCGATCTTTTGAGCGCAGGGTGCTCATGCCCGGCATTTGCCGCCACGCCCTTTCCGGTTGATATTTCGACGATCCCCAGCCACACGGTAACAAAAAAGCCTTCATCATTTCCCTCACACAGCCGGTTATTTACATCCTCTAAGATATCTGCGGGTGAAATGGTATCTCCCGTAAGCGTCCTGTATTTTATAAGTGTCTTTGTAATGACCATAAAAAGCGCCGCAGGCACTCCCTTTCCCGAAACATCGGCTATGACCAGGGCTATATGGTCGTTATCCACAAAGAAGAAATCGTAAAAATCGCCTCCGACCTCCTTTGCGGGAGTCATGAGAGCATAGATATCAAACTCCTTTCTGTCGGGGTAGGGCGGAAAGGTCCTCGGAAGCATATCTGCCTGTATTCGCCTTGCAACATCAAGCTCCGCGCCGATGCGCTCCTTTTCGGCAGTGATTACCCTGATATCGTTTATATATTCCGCAATATCGTTTTCCATTTTATTGATGGAAGCGGCAAGCTCCGCAAGCTCATCGTCGGATTTTATACTGCAGAGAGTGTTATCGTTTTCGGCATTGTTTGAGGCAAAATTCTGCACATTTTCCTTTATGAGCCGCAGGGGATGTATAAGGCTTCTGTTCATATAATACCAGTGCAGCACCGAAAAGACGGTAAGCAGTATGACTGCGGTAACGATCATATTAAATACGTATCCGCGCAGCGAGGACAATATGATCTTCATATCTGTATCCACGAATAAAAGAGCCGCCACGCTGCCGCTGCTGTCCTTTACGGGAAGGCAGCTTGATGTCAGATATCCGTATTTTGACTTCCTTACAAGATAGCTTTCCGGCTTTACTCCCTCCGTATAGGCGCGCCATATCTCATCAAACGGTGCGGATATCGGATCTGTAAAGCCGATCTCGCTTCCCGAGTCATATATGTACCGTATCGTCCTGTCCTCATAGGGGATTCCGATATAGATGTAAGCCGCATCCGAGCATTGCTGGATAGTCCTAAGGTATTCGGCCATTTCCTCATAATAGTCATCGGCTTTCCAGGTCGTGGCATATTCGGCTATCTTGTCATGATCGATATGCTCCAAAATGATATTTGCCACCACATAGCCGCGTTCGTTATACAGCTCTTCTATAGCCCTGTCAAAAAACAGGGAACCGCCGACACACATCAGTGAGCTGACCAACAGCGTGAATATGGTGATAGCGGTAAGGGATTTTTTGTTAAGACCCCATTTTATCCTGGATTTCAGTTTGTTCATAATAACCCGGTCCTGTGATAATAGTTTACCGGGCCGGCAAGGAGCTGTTCATAAATATCTTTTCCTTAAGATCCGGCCGGTCCGCCTTTATTATACAAAAAAAGGGGGAGTACTTCCACCCCTCGTTTTAAGAGGGGAGGATAATGCTCCATAATAATGCTCCATAATAATGCCCCTAATAACGTTCTGCAAGAATTCTCTGCAGTTATTGGCTATGGGGCATAAAATAAAAGTGTTTGGGCGAACATTACTGTCCCTTGCCCTGTAGTAATACTGTGTTGATTTCAAAAATAATGGTATTTTTGCCTAAAAGCGTTTGATGGACGATGGCATCCGCGCTCAGCGCGGAAAAACGCCATTCAAAATATGCCACTGGCATATTTTGCAGCAAAAATACCATTATTTTTGAAACCTATGAGGTTATTCAGGCAAGGAACAGTAATGTACCTGAAGATTGCCAAATGCTCCGGGTCCATAAAATAAAAGTGTTTTTGGCGACATCAAACGCTTTTAGCCAAAAACACTTTTATTTTATGGACAATACAATATCTATGGAACTGAAATTACTGTTACCTTATCTTAAGGCATACAACACTGAGCTTTGGAAGATCGGCGATAACGGTATTTCCCTCCGTCTTAAACGCTGTAAACTCTTTAACGGCAACCTTATCGGGATCATCAAAGTCATTATGCGCATCGACTTCTCCTGTTACGATCCTTCCGGCAACATCTTTTATCTCATATTCAACCGGAATTATCTTTACGGATTCGGCATCCTCATCGGAAGCGTTTACTATCGTGACCGTAATGCTGCCGTCCGAGCTCATGGATACAGAGTGGGAGAGCTTGGGGAACTTCCACGCTTCGGGAGATACTCCACCGGGAGCGGTCTTCGGATTCACGTTATGCGCCTCTATCGTAAGCTCCTCATTTTCAAGGTAGCTTTCAAGAAGGTCTGCATCCATATGATCCTTATACAGATCGAATACATGATAGGTGGGAGTTTTTATCATCTTTTCGCCGTCCGTGAGTATTACAGCCTGCAGTACGTTTATCATCTGGGCGATATTTGCCATCCTTACACGGTCTGCGTGGCGGTTGAATATATCCAGATTGATGCCTGCAACCATGGCATCCCTGATGGTGTTCTGCTGGTAAAGGAATCCGGGATTTGTGCCTTCCTCAACCTGATACCAGGTACCCCATTCATCTACGATGAGTCCGAGTGTATGATCGGGATCGTAGCGGTTTATAATATCCGAATGACGCCTTATAAGCTCTTCCATATAGTAAGTACGGCTTATGGTCTCGTAATATTCCTCCTTCGTGAAGGTAAGAGCCTTGCCCTTATTATCCCATCCGCCGGGGTGGGTATAGTAGTGAAGGGATACGCCTGCGACAAGATCCGTGCCGGATACGGGAAGGATCGGTGCGATCGTTTTCATTATGCCTTCGGTCCAGTTATAATCATCCACATTCGGACCGCATAAGATCTTGAAGAGCTTTTTGTCCGTATAATTGCGGCAGAAGGTTGCATATCTCCTGTATTCGTTTGCATAGTGCTCGGGATTCATCATGCCTCCGCAGCCCCAGTTCTCATTTCCGACACCGATGAATTTTACATTCCACGGGTCCTTGCGGCCGTTTTTTTCGCGGAGGGCAGCCATGGGGGAGAGTCCGTTGAATGTCAGGTATTCTACCCATTCACTCATTTCCTGAACCGAGCCGCTTCCGACGTTCATATTTATATAAGCCTCGCAGCCAAGCTGATCGACAAGCTCCATAAATTCATGCGTGCCGAAGCTGTTATCCTCGGTCACACCGCCCCAATGGGTATTTATCATTTTTTTTCTGTTTTCCTTGGGACCTATGCCGTCCTTCCAGTGATATTCATCGGCAAAGCAGCCTCCGGGCCAGCGCAGTACGGGAATGTTTATGTCCTTAAGCGCCTTTACGACATCATTTCTCATACCGTTCGTATTCGGGATGTCGGATTTTTCGCCCACATAAAGCCCCTCATAGATGCACCTTCCAAGATGCTCGGAGAAATGCCCGTAGATCTCCTTGTGGATCTTTGCCTTTTTGTTAAGGGTATTGATGACAAGTCTTTTCATTTTCACCTCCATATATTATACTTATTTTTTATTGCGATTCAGTGCCTGACCGGAGCTGAATTGCAGTGTGTCTGATACTTTGAGAAAACGATGATTGATTATAGGATTTTATTGCTTTAGTAAAAGATAAAATATTTTAGTTTTAATATAATATAAAGCACCGGACAATACAATACAAAAATATAGAAAACGTGAATGAAATTAATCATTTCGTTTAAGATACAATCGTCAAAAAAGATTTTTTAAGGAGACCTGCTATGAACATCGTACTTCTTGAACCGGAAATACCGGAAAATACCGGAAATATAGGGAGAACATGCGTGGCTGCCGGAGCCTGTCTGCATCTTATCAGACCCTTTGGCTTTATCCTTAATGAAAAAGGCATAAAGCGGGCGGGGCTTGATTACTGGGATAAGCTCAACGTGTCAGATTATGTAAACTATAAGGACTTTATGGAAAAAAATCCGGCTGCAAGGGTCTGGTATGCAACGACCAAGGCGGAAAAGACATATGTACAGGCTGACTTCAAAAAGGATGACTTTATAATGTTCGGAAAGGAAAGCGCGGGAATACCCGAGGAGATCCTTGTTGAAAACCGTGAGCGCTGCATAAGAATACCGATGCTTGAAGAAGAGCGTTCCTTAAATCTTTCGAATTCGGTTGCAGTGATACTGTATGAGGCTCTGCGTCAGACCGGGTTTGAGGGCCTAAAAAAAGAGGGAAAGCTGCATCATCTTTCATGGTCTGGCTATGAGGCATAAAAAAAGTGTTTGGGCAAACATTACTGTCCCCTTTTTATTTTTTGTGTTGTAATTTCCCTGATATTATTATATTATTTAATAGACAGTAAAATAGTTTACAAAAAAGTAAAATTATGAAATACAGGGAGGTACATGGGTGGATAGGGAAATGATTTTTAATAAACCGTGGATTGAGCAGAGGGCAGACCCTTATGTGGTAAAAACGGAGTCGGGAAAGTATTATTTTACCGCATCCGTACCCGAATATGACAGGATAGTCTTAAGATGCTCGGAAACTCTTTTCGGGCTTGCGGATGCTAAGGAAAAAGAGCTTTGGCATTGTCATGACGACGGTATCATGAGTCAGCATATATGGGCACCCGAGCTTCATTATCTTTTCGGAAAATGGTACATCTATTTTGCGGCAAGCAGAAAGGATGATATCTGGGCATTAAGACCCTATGTGCTTGAGTGTGCCGGAGACGATCCGATGAAGGATGAATGGAAGGAGCTCGGGCAGATGCAGTGCTCGGATGACGATGAGTTTTCCTTCAGGGCATTTTCGCTTGATGCCACTGTATTTGAAAATAACAATGAGTGGTATTACATCTGGGCCGAAAAGGTCGGAGTGGGAAAGCAGATATCAAATCTCTATATCGCAAGGCTTGAAAGTGCAAATAAGCTCGGTACGGTACAGGTACTTTTGACCACTCCGGATTATGACTGGGAAAGAGTGGATTTCTGGGTTAATGAGGGACCGGCCGTGATAAAGCATGACGGAAGGATATTTGTGACTTATTCTGCAAGCTGTACGGGAGCGCCTTACTGTATGGGAATGCTGAGTGCGGATGAAAGATCCGATCTCCTCGATCCCATATCGTGGAGCAAGAAAAGGTATCCTGTAGTTAAGACCGATGCGTCAAGAAACATATTCGGTCCCGGACACAACACCTTTACAAAGGATGAAAACGGCAGAGATATATGCGTATATCATGCAAGGACCTATGAAAAGATAACGGGAGACCCTCTGTACGATCCAAACAGGCATGCAATGCTTATGCCGGTAAAGTGGGATAGTCAGACAGGAGACCCCATGTTTTTGATGGATGCCTGATGTGTAAAAGTTTTTGATATTCGGAGAAGGTATATGAAAAAAAAGTTGTTGAAAATGATGTCTGTCTGCGTAATGTCAGGGCTTATCCTTACAGCCTGTACGGGAAATGCGCAGGGCACGAAGGAAAGCGCTTCAAAAAACGGTAAGACGGAAGAAACGGAGGGAGAGGTGTCTGAAAAAAAGGAGGAGGTAAAGGTGCCGGAGGAGATGACGGATGAAGAGATAGAAGAGCATAAGGGAGGATTTTCTGCGGGAGCATCCGTCCATGACCCGTCCATAGTAAAGGACAAGGGTACCTATTACATCTTCGGGACCCATATGGAATCTGCCGTTTCAAAGGATTTAAGAAACTGGAAGTCCTTCTCTTCGGGTGTGGATAAAAAGAACAAGCTTTTTTCAAATCTGTTTGACGAGCCGATGGAAGCCTTTGCTTTTGTCGGGAAAAATTCCGACAACTGGTACTCCGTCTGGGCACCGGATGTGATCTACAATAAGAAGATGGGTAAGTGGGTAATGTATTTTTCAACTTCATCCACTTATAAGAAGTCGTCGATATGTATGGCTGTTGCGGATGATATAAAGGGACCCTATGAATACAAGACAAGGCTCCTTGATTCCGGCTTTAATTACAAGACCTCAAAGGAAACGGCATTTTATGATTATCATACGAAAACAGAGCTGAAAAATTATCTTGAAAATTCGGATTACGATAATTCAAAATGGCCCAACTGCATAGATCCCACGGTGTTTTATGATGCCGACGGCAAAATGTGGATGGTGTACGGCTCGTGGTCGGGAGGCATCTTTTTGCTTGAGATAGATGAGCAGACCGGGCTTCCGATACATCCTGAGCAGGACGATGAGAACGGTGTGGATACCTATTACGGAAAGCACCTTATCGGAGGAGGACACAATTCGATAGAGGGTCCGTATATAATGTATGACGAAACATCGGGCTACTATTATCTCTTTGTATCATACGGGGCGCTGCAGGCAAAGGGAGGCTATCAGATACGTCTTTTCAGATCGAAGAATGTGGACGGTCCCTATGCGGATGTGAATAACAAGACCTTCGGTACGGTGGTGGATCATTCGGAATTCGGGCTTAAGATGATGGGTAATTATACTTTTCCTTCCCTTGCATGGACTTATATGGCACCGGGACACAATTCGGCATTCATAGACGATGACGGAAAAATGTATGTGGTCTATCACCAGAGATTCGATAACAATACCGAATTCCATGAACCGAGAGTGCATCAGATGTTCAGGAATGAAGAGAACTGGCTTGTGGCGGCACCGTTTGCGACGATGGGAGAGACTCTTCCCGAAGAGGGCTATGAAAAAGAGCTGCTTAACGGCACATATTATATGGTAAATCACGGCACCGACATAGGAAGCACGATACATGAGGCGGCAAAGGTGGAGCTTGATACGTCATCGGGTACGCTTTCCGGAAAGATGTCCGGCACGTTTGAATTAAAGGAAGGGACACCCTATGTGACCTTTAAGAGCGGTGATGATGAATACAAGGGAGTATTTATAAGAATGGAGGATGAGGCCGGAAACGATGTGATGTGCTTTACGGCAGCCGGCAGCAATAATAACAAGACGATCTGGGGAGTACATTATTACAAAACGGATGACGACGCTCCTAAGGGAGAGGCAGAAGCGGAAGCTGATGCTTCAGACGGTGAAAAGGAGTCCGATGGACAGTAACAGGATATGCTATTTGTGTGAGGTGTATAAGGAGGCTTCCGATCCGAAGCTTAAGGAACAGATCAAGCTTTTGATCAGCCGCCTCCCGAAAAAAGAGCGGGTAGAAGAGGGGGAGCTTGCCTCCCGCCTTGATACCTGCTCTTTGTGTGAAAACCTTGCAGATAACAATACCTGCCGTGCCTGCGGCTGCTTTATAGAGTTAAGGGCCGCAAAGACCGGAACACATTGTCCGCATAAAAAATGGTAAAGGCTTACATCGGAGTGTATCCGAGCTTGATATTGATATCCTGCCTGTAATTTCCGAAGTTTTTACCGTAGATCGTAAGACCGCCGACGTGCTCGGCGTTTTCTTTTACGGCAAATTTCAGCTTTAAATTGCTGGTGTAATCAAGATTCAGCATATCCGTTGAAACATCGGATATCTTTAATCCGTCTATGAATGTGCCGTGTCTGTTGACCACGATCAGTTTTAAAAGACCGTACTGGTTCCAGTTGTCAAACCACCAGTCGGGGGTGAATATTCCGCGTACATCTCCGAAGTCGCCGGGGCTTGTCCATTGACCTATCTGCACATCATTAAGAAAGAACGTGATATCGGACGGCCATATATCGTTTACTCCGGGGGCCTCGCTTCCGATCTCCAATGAGATAGTTATGCGGTCGATCCTGTTCTGGGGAGGTATGAGATTGGGCACGGGATATTCCACATAGCCGTGAGTGAACCAGAGGATATCAGCCTTGTAGCGGTCGGGATGAGCAAAATACCGCGGGTCGTCGACCTCTCCGATAAGATTCGTCTGAGTGGAGATCCCGCAGGTGGGGTATACATCGTATGCCGAATACTGACCGACTTTTACAACAGTTGAAAAAACATTGGCTTCGCTTTCGGAATGGGCGATAAGATCCACAAGGATGCTGTCCTCCTTTACCGAGCATATCTTCTGGTTCCCGTGGCCGCTTGCCTCCAGAGAAACGGTGACTATACCGCAGTCCTCAAGCTTTTTGATGTGGCTTGTCAGGGCTCCGTTTGTGATCTTAAGGCGCCCTGCAAGCTCATTCATGTTCATCTGCCTGTTTTCAAGCAGTATCTTTATGATCTCTACTCTTGTATCTGAGCCCAGCGCCTTAAAAACCTCCAGCCCGTCATCCAGTGAAGTGATATGAAGCATAATTGATCCTTCTCCTTGCTTTATTGTTATATTCTCTCCTTAATGGTGCCGGCATCAAAAGCACTTCGTGCTGCGCACCTTCTGCCCACTTTTATATCATGATGTCAGGGTCAAAAGTTCTGATAACGTCAGATTGCTACGCTGTTATCATACCATTACTATATATGCATAATAAGTATAAGTCAATAATTATTTTAGAGAATTCTAAAGTAACTTAAAAAAATCTAAAATACATATTGACATATGATCCGGCTGATTGTATATTATTGTTAAATTAACAAACCAATGAGCCGAAAAAGTTGACAATTTGCACACGGCTTTAAGAAAAAGTAAACTTATTTAGATACAAGTGAAAGCTTAGCCGGCTCGAAAAAGAATCTATCATTTAAGGAGGAAAACAATGAAAAAGAAGTTGGTCAGTGTTCTTTTAAGCGGTGTTATGGCAGCAGCATTGCTGGCAGGCTGCGGCGAGACAAATGCACCTGTTAACGCTTCCGATACGGCTGCGGCGGAAGAAGCTGCGGCGGATGAAAGCACTGAGGCTCCCGCAGAGGAAGCTGCGGCAGAGGATGCATCGGCAGGGGAAGAAGCCGTAGAAGAAGTAACCGAGGAGGCAGAGGCAGATGCGGTTACGACAGAAGGCGATCCCAACGGTACTCACATGGAAATGTGGTCTTTCGTTGAAGCTCACAACACATTCTACGCAAAGATGCTTGAGCAGTGGAATAAGGCTAATCCCGACAGGACTATCGAGATCACGTTCACGACTTATCCTTACGGCGATATGCACCAGAAGCTTTTGATGTCACTTCAGGCAGGTACCGGTGCTCCCGATCTCTGCGATGTTGAAATGGGACAGGTTCCCAATATCTATGAAGGTCTTGACACATGGCTTCAGCCTCTTGATGACGCTATGGCTCCTTATGCCGGCGATATGCTTACATCAAGACTTGACGCTTACAAGGGATCTGACGGAAAGCAGTATGGCGCTCCCTTCCATGTAGGAGCTACCGTTCAGTACTGGAACATGAAGAAACTTGAAGAGGCGGGCATCACAAAGGAAGATGTTGATGCGGTTGAGACCTGGGATGACTTCACAAAATTAGGCGAGAAATATCTTGAAGCCATCGGACATGAGGAAGGCAAATACTGGACATCTGTTGATACAGGCGGAACCGACTGGATGTGGATCGCAATGGCAGAGTACGGCGATGACTGGACAGGCGGATTTGATAATCCCGCAAACGTAAAGCTTGATTCCGTAAAGAAGATGCTCAAGATGCAGCAGGATTGGCTTGCATCGGGTATCGCTGAGGTTTCACCCGACGGACACATCGACCTTGAGGCAGGCTTCCAGAACATCCTTGACGGAAATATCGTTACATTCCCCAAGGCTATGTGGTATATGAGCCGTTTCACAAACTATATGCCCGAGGAGAAGGGCAACTGGTACATTACAAAGTGCCCTGTATTCGAGAAGGGTCAGAAATGCTCGGTTGGTATCGGAGGAACAGGTACGGTCGTAACACAGCAGTCTGTTGACAAGGAGCTTGCGGCTGATTTCCTTTGCTTCGCAAAGATGTCCCCTGAGGGAGAGACAATGATCTGGCAGGATCTTGGATTTGATGTATGCAACACCGCACTTTGGACAGATGACGCATTTGCACACGATGATTCAAACCAGTACAACCAGTTCTTCCAGAACTATCCTTACGATGTACTTGCAAGCATCAAGGATCAGATCGGAACGATTCTTACAGTAAAGATCAGCCCTACGATCAACGAGTATTTCTGCAACACCACAGCTAACGAGGTACTTGAGGACGGCATGGATGTTGACGAGGCTCTCCAGGAGCTTCAGGATGCCGTAGATATGGAACAGTAAGTAAAGAATTATTATCTGTAATAAACGGCCGGATGGCTGCCGGAAAGCCGGTACGATCATCCGGTCGTCTTAAGACAAAAAGAGACATAACATTTTAGGGACAGTCTTACAATTTAGAGGGTATTCACAGCTTGCGAATACCCTTTTTTCAAAAAAGTTTGGGGAAGGTGGTCAATATATGAAATTCAAAAAGTTTCTTTATTCGCAGAAAACAGCACCCTATGTGTTCGTACTGCCTTTTATATTGAGCTTCGTGATATTCTGGATATATCCCCTCGTCACCGCTATCTTAATGAGCTTTCAGGATATAGGAGCCATTACGACGGAATGGGTGGGATTCAGTAACTATGGAAAACTGCTGAAGGATCGTGTGTTCCATACGGCCATGATCAACAGTTTTGAATATACGGTATTTACCTGTGCGCTGCTCATACCGTTCCCGCTGCTTTATGCGGTGCTTATGGACAGCCGCCTCGTAAAGGCAAAGGGTGTGTGGAAGGCAATCCTTTATATGCCGGCTCTTACGTCGGTAGTTATCTCGGGTACCCTGTTCAGACTGATGTTTACCGAGTATAAGACGGGTCAGATGAATATGCTTCTGGCGCTTATAGGAATGGCACCGGTAAAGTGGCTTAAGAATAAGTGGACCGGAGAATTTGCCCTTCTGGTTTTGTGCTGCTGGAGATGGACCGGTGTGAATATGCTCTACTTCCTTTCGGGACTTAAATCCATCGGAACCGAGATATATGAGTCCGCGGACATTGACGGTGCCACATCCTGGCAGAAGTTCAGATACCTCACATGGCCTCTTATAAAGCCCACCTCGATATATGTGCTTACGATCTCCATCTATGCCGGACTTGCAATGTTCCTCGAAAGCTTCATGCTGTGGGCAGGAAACGATTCACCGCACAATATCGGTCTTACGATAGTGGGCTACCTGTATAAGAGAGGTATCCAGAAGGATGATCTCGGATATGCCTGCACTGTCGGCGTGGTACTTATGGTGATAGCACTTATAATCAACTTTATACAGCTTGCTTGGAACGGAACCTTAAAGAAGGAGGAGAGCTGATATGGCGGAAACATTGAGTGTAAAAAAGAAGGACGGCGGCTGGCATGCCAGAATGAATGTATTGACGGTCATCTCAACGGCATTCTTTGCCTGCCTCAGCATAATAATCGCATTTCCGCTTTTTGCGGGACTCATAGCATCGTTCAGACCCGGACGTGAGCTTATAAGGAGAGGCTTAAGTATAAACCTTGACCTTTCCACGATGAACTTAAATAACTACAATTACCTTTTCAGCGGAAACGCCGATTCAAAGAAATACTGGATGTGGTTTAAGAACAGTATGGTGCTTACGATAATGACCACTGTTCTTACACTCCTCATATGCTACTTTGTGGCATACGGGATCACAATGTATAATTTCAGGCTTCAGGGGGTTATATTCACCCTTGTTATCGCAACGATGATGGTTCCCTTTGAAATCCTGATGCTTCCTTTGTACAAAGAGGTGATCAACCTGCATCTTATCGATTCCATCTGGGGCGTGATGCTTCCCGGACTGTGCGGGGCCTCGACCATATTCTTTTTCAGACAGTATATGACCTCACTGCCAAAGGAGCTGCTTGATGCCGGAAGGATAGACGGCTGTACCGAATACGGCATATCCGTAAAGATCATGCTTCCGATCACCAAGCCCGCATTTGCGGCTATGGCGATCCTCTGCGCAATGGGCGCTTGGAATAATATGCTCTGGCCGCTCATGGTATTCAGGAGTGCAAGCAAATTCACATTAACGATCGGTCTTAATACATTGCTTACGCCTTACGGAAATAACTACGATATGCTTATCGCAGGATCGATGCTTGCGGTACTGCCCATACTTATAATTTTCCTTATGTTCCAGAGCTATCTTATAGACGGTATGACTGCCGGTGCGGTAAAGGGTTGATATAGGAGGATTTTGATATGGCTGAAAAGGCTAAGATGATCGTTGATAAGGATTTCAGGATATCCAAGATTGATAAGAGGCTTTACGGATCGTTTATAGAGCATCTCGGAAGAGCTGTGTATAACGGCATATATCAGCCCGGACACCCTTCGGCGGATGAAGAAGGCTTCAGAAAGGATGTGCTGGAGCTTGTAAAAGAGCTGGATGTGCCGATAATCAGATATCCGGGAGGAAATTTTGTCTCAAACTTCTACTGGGAGGATTCGGTGGGTCCCAAGGATCAGCGGAAGAAGAGGCTCGATCTTGCATGGAGGACTCTCGAGACAAATGAATTCGGGATAAACGAATTTACAAAATGGTGTAAAAAGGCAAATTCCGAGGTGATGATGGCTGTTAATCTCGGAACCCGCTCCATCACGGACGCACTTAATCTTTTGGAATACTGCAATCTGGATACGGATACCTATTATGCGGACTTAAGGAGATCCCACGGCGATAAGGAGCCCTACGGGATAAAGACATGGTGCATGGGAAACGAGATGGACGGACCCTGGCAGGTCGGACATAAGCCGGCTTATGAATACGGCAGGCTTGCGGCTGAGACGGCAAAGGCCATGAAGGTTATGGATGATTCGCTTGAATTTGTACTCTGCGGCTCATCAAATGTGGAAATGCCCACCTTCCCCGAGTGGGAGAGGATCACACTTACCGAAGCCTATGATTATGTGGATTATGTAAGTTTACATAATTATTATGGGAACCGTTCAAACGATACGGCGGATTTCCTTGCAAAGACACAGGATCTTGAGCATTTCCTTCATTCGGTAATATGTACCTGTGATTATGTTCAGGCTGTAAAGCGCTCAAAGAAGCAGATAAACTTAAGCTTTGACGAGTGGAATGTATGGTATCATACCATGGATTCGGATAATGAAAAGATGGCGCTTAAGCCGTGGGATCAGCACCCTCATCTTTTAGAGGATCATTATAACTTTGAGGATGCGCTGCTTAACGGACTTATCCTTATCACCTTCCTTAAGCATGCCGACAGGGTTAAGATCGCCTGTCTTGCACAGCTCGTAAATGTTATCGCTCCGATAATGACAGAGGATGACGGACCTGCATGGAGACAGACCATATTCTATCCGTTCCTGCATGCTTCAAAATACGGCAGGGGATATGCGCTTTTCTGCCCGCTTTCTTCCGGAAAGCATGATACGGCAAAGCATTCGGATGTAACGGATATTGATGCTACGGCGGTATATAATGAGGAACAGGGTGAGGTTACGATATTTGCGGTAAACCGCAATACAGAAGGGGATGTGGAATTTTCCGCCGACTTAAGAAGCTTTGAGGGAGCCTCGGTCATAGAGCATATCGGACTTGCCGGATATGATATGAAGGCCGAAAATTCCGCAGGAAAGGAAAATGTTGCACCTGCCGCTTTTAAGGGTTATACTATGGATAACGGTGTATTTGAAACCATATTAAAGTCGTGCAGCTGGAACGTGATCAGATTTAAGGTCTGAATTTTATCTTTTTATCATAAGGACCTGTAGCGAATTAACTTAGCCATTTTACTTGTCTGCTTTTCCGATATCTGTATCAGAAAGCCTCGCCGTAGCCCGCTACGGCTACGTTTTCTTCTTTGATCTCGAAAAAGCATCCTGCGTAAAGTGACTAAGTAATTCTGCTACAGTTCCTAAGCGGATGACTGCCCGGAGGTTAAATACAGGCCTCCGGGTTTTGTTTTTTACGGAAAATCAAGGGATATGCAGGATACAAAAGAACTTTTCGACAGGAAAAAACTCATAAATCTTATGCTCCCCATACTGGGGGAACAGTTTTTGGCAATAAGCCTCGGGCTTTTTGATTCTCTTATGGTGTCCACCTGCGGGGAAGCTGCCGTATCCGGAGTTTCACTGGTGGATTCCATAGCCATACTTGTGATACAGGTACTTTCGGCGCTTGCAACCGGCGGTGCGGTGGTATGCAGTCAGTATATCGGACAGGGAAATGAGAAAAATGCAAAAAAGGCATCGGGACAGTTGATGTCGGTTATGATGGTAAGCTCTGTCGGACTCATGATCATTGTATTATGCTCATACAGGACTTTACTGAGACTTATATTCGGGTCGATAGATGCCGACGTAATGGAAAATGCCGTCACATATTTCTGGATATCCGCGCTGTCGTTTCCGGCACTCGGTCTTTACAATGCGGGAGCCTCGCTTTTCAGAAGTCAGGGGAACAGCAGGGTAAGCCTGTTATCAAGTCTTGTGATGAATGTTATAAATATACCGGGAAACGCACTGCTCATCTTTGTATTTAAGATGGGAGTTGCGGGAGCGGCATGGGCAACGCTGTTTTCAAGGGTTGTGGCGGCGGTGGCTGTATTTATAATGCTGCAGAAAAAGGGCGGCACACTTGCTCTTACAAGAGAAAGCCTTTTTCATATTGATACGAAGATGATAAGACGGATACTTGCGATCGGTATACCGAGCGGGATAGAGAGCGGTATGTTTCAGATAGGCAAGCTTCTTTTATCCAGCATGATATCGGGCTTCGGAACGGTTGCGATCACGGCGAATGCCGTTGCCGGAAATGTGGCAAGCATATTTAATATACCGGGTATAGCCGTTGGGCAGGCAATGCTTGTGGTAATAGGACAGGCGATCGGCTACGGAGATGAAAAGCAGACATTAAGATACGGGAAAATGCTAAGAAGGCTCGGGCTTATCTCGATGATCGTATCGGAAATACTTCATCTGCTGCTGCTGCACCCGATACTCGGGCTGTATAATCTGTCGGATGCGACCTATAACGAAACGGTGAAGCTTCTTATAAGCTGCGCGATCCTGTCAGCTGTTTTCTGGTCGGACAGCTTTGCCCTGCCGAGTGTCTTAAGGGCTGCCGGAAAAGCCAAATTTACGATGACGGTAAGTACGGTGTCGATGTGGGTCTTTCGTATAGGAAGCGCAATACTGCTTGCAAAGACCTTTAAGCTCGGAGTTTTCGGGGTCTGGATCGGAATGTATATTGACTGGGTCTTCCGTGCGGCAGTATTTTACATGGCCTACAAAAAAGGAGACTGGTCGAAAAATAAAAATATTTAACACAAACTCCAAGATATAGTGTATAATATTTGAGGCTATGCAAATTATAGTGATATTGAGTAAGGCCTTTAAGCGGATACACATGGATTTTGTAAGGTATTATGTCTTTTTATACGGATAACAACGACATAGATTATGAACACGACAGCTTTGAATTGCGCAGGCAGAAGAGAGCGCAGCGCAGAGCCGAACGCGAAAGGCAAAGAAGGCTTAAGCGGATAAGAGTCTGTGTATCTTTTGCGGGTGTGGTCGCGTTTGTTTTATTATGTGCCCTCTCGTCATTTCTTATCATACAGAAAAATAAAGGCGGCAGTGATAAGGCTGACCGTGCGGGAACTGTACAGGTCAGTGCGCAGGCAGCCGTCGCTGAAGGAAATCAAGTGCTTGGCTTAAGCGCACCTTCTGTACCGGATACAGTCAGTAAGGTTATGGTAGAGGTGGAGACCCCTGTTTCGGTGGGGGCGGATGACACCGAGCTTGAAGAGGAAGATTTCATACCGCTTAGTGTTGAGCCCGATGATAATACTGTCGGAGTGAGTGACGAGGTGGTGAGCGAATACGTTATTCTGGTCTCTCTTTCCGAAAACAGGGTAGTGGCTGCAAGGAACTGCAGGCAGCTTATGTATCCGGCATCGATGACCAAGGTTTTGACCATACTTACGGCGGCGGATCATATGGAATCCGATTCGGAGCTTGACAGTATTTTTGAGATAACGAATGAGATAGAGGCTTTCAGCTATGAAAACGGCTGCAGCAATGTGGGATTTACTCCGGGAGAGAGGGTTACCGTAAGAGATCTTTTTTATGGGACCATACTGCCCTCGGGAGCGGATGCGGCTATGGCGCTGGCCGAATATACAGCCGGCTCACAGGAGGCCTTTATCGATATGATGAATGAAAAGGCGGCAGAACTGGGGATTTCGGAATCATCGCATTTTACGAACTGTATAGGGATATATGATGACGATCATTACAGCACCGCATCGGATATGGCTGTGATCATGGATGCGGCCATGAAAAATCCGATCTGCGCGGACGCATTGAGCCGTCATACCTATACGACCACGCCTACATCCTACCATCCGGAAGGGATCATGGTATCCAACTGGTTTTTAAGAAGAATAGAGGATAAGCAGGAGACGGGGCTGGTCGTCGGAGCAAAAACCGGTTTTGTAAACCAGTCGAGGAACTGTGCAGTAAGCTATGCCGTATCGGATGAGGGAGAGCCGTTTATCTGCGTCACGGGGGCTTCTTCGAGCTCATGGCGCTGCATATACGATCATGTTGATATATACACAAATACAGCATTCAAATGAAAACAGTACATTTTTGCACAACAGATTTCGGAGGAGCATTTAAGGCCGCGTACAGGATAAACGAGGCCATGAAGGAGTGCGGTGTGGATTCAAGGCTCTGCGTACGCACCAGATATCATGAGTATACAGGCTGTGAAGAGGTGATAGATACACCCTTAAAAAGTCTCTTTTCAAAGGCCGGAAATCTTGGAAACCTTCTGCTTTCAAAAGGGGAGATAATAACTGATGCCATAGGCACGGATGTCTCAAGGCTTTCAAGCGTAAAAGAAGCGGATGCGGTCATTTTGCACTGGGTCAATTCTTTTATTTCGTATTCGGGAGTAAAAAGCCTGTGTAAAACCGGAAAGCCCGTGATCTGGGTGATGCATGATATGTGGCCGTATACCGGTGGGTGTCATTACGGCTACGGATGTGAAAGGTATGAAAATGGATGCGGTCAATGTCCGATAGCGGGCAGTAAGAGAAGGAATGATATCTCTTCGGTTAATTTTCGGATAAAAAAGAAGATGTTTTCTATGCCGAATCTTACGATAGTTTCCCCCAGCCGCTGGAATATCGAATGTGCAAAAAAGAGCGCGGTAATGACCGGACTTGAAAAATATGTGATAAATAATCCCATAGATAAGAAAATATATCATCCCGGTACAAATGTATCGAAGTTAAAAAGGAAGCTGGGGATTCCGGAGGATAAAAAGATCATCCTTTTTGGAGCCATGGGAGATTCGGTGCACAAGTGGGAAGGCATACGCATGATAAAGGAGGCTTTGGAAATACTCCCCTTAAGCCTGCGCAGGGAGCTGATGCTTATTGTGTTCGGGAACGGAAAGGGCCTTGATCTTACGGGTTTTCCGGCAGATACCAGAGGGCTTGGCTTTATAAACGGTGACAGACATCTTGCATCTCTCTATGCAATGGCGGATGTTTTTGTGTCACCCTCCGTAGCGGATAATTATCCGAACACGCTGCTTGAGGCGATATGCTGCGGCACACCCTGTGTATGCTTTGATATAGGAGGCATGGGGGAGCTTGTGCAGACAGGAAAGACCGGGTATCTGGCAAAGCCTAAGGACGTCCGTGATATGTCGGAGGGTATTGCCTTTGTACTTGAAAGCAACCTTAAGGCAAGGCTTTCAGATCCGGAATCAAATATGTATTTAACGGATAATTCCTATGAAAGCATAGGCATGCAGTATAAAAAGCTTTGTGAAAAGCTGATAAAAAATGGCAAACATAAATGAAGATATCAGAAAAAATGAATACAAACCGGTATATCTGATATACGGCACCGAAAACTACTTAAGGGAAAACTACAGGAAAAAGCTGGTAAAGGCTCTTGTGAAAGAGGGCGATAATCTTAATTTCTCGCATTTTTCCGGAAATGACGCGGATATTGATGAAATAGTATCTCTTGCGCAGACAATGCCGTTTATGGCAGAAAAGAGGGTGGTACTTATCCGTAATTCGGGATTTTTTAAGAATTCCTGCGACGGACTTCATGAATACCTGTCTGCCCCCTCTCCTGACTGTGTCCTGATCTTTGATGAGGAAGCGGTCGATAAGAGAGGGAAAAACTATAAGGCCGCGGAAAAGCTGGACGGTCTTGCCGAAGCAAAAAGCATGACCGGTGATGAGTTAAAACGCTGGATAGCCGCGCTTTTGCAAAGGAACGGAAAAAAGATAAGGGAGTCTTCGGCAGAGCTTATAATTACAAGAGTCGGGAGTGATATGTCGATATTAAACTCCGAGCTGAACAAGCTTATCGGCTATACCGGAGACAGGGAGGTCATAACGGATGAGGACATCTATGCCATAACCTTCAGAAACCCTTCCAACAACATTTTTCAGATGATAGATGCCGTGGCGTTAAAAAAGAGAAGTGAAGCGATATCGCTTTATTACGATATGCTTGCCTCAAAGGAAAAGCCTGCGGGTATCCTTGCACTGCTTGAGAGACATTTCAGGATACTTATGATAGTTAAAGAGATGAGTGAAAACAGGGCAGACAGTGCAGCGATAGCAAAGGGGGCTTCAATTCCGGCCTTTGCAGTCGGTAAATACCGTTCTCAGGCTTCAAGATATTCCAGGACGAAGCTGAAGGAGATACTTGATGCCTGTGTGCAGGCCGAGACGGATTCAAGACAGGGAAAGATAAAGGATACACTTGCAGTGGAGCTGATACTGATAAAGTATTCCGCTTAATAAAAGGAGTTTACAGATGAGGGATATTCCTAAGAAGCATGAGATTTACAGACATTTTAAAGGTACCCTGTATGAGATAGTTGCGATAGCGCATCATACGGAGACCATGGAGGAGCTTGTGATTTACAGAAATGCCGGTGATAAGACCCAGGTATACGCAAGACCTCTGCAGATGTTTATGGAGCCGGTGGATAAAGAGAAATACCCGGACTCGGAGGCTGAATACCGCTTTGAAAAGGTTGACATAAAAAAGCCGGATGAGTATTTAAGGACCCTGGATTCGGTAAATGCCGGGGCTGTTTCGGATTTTAAGAAGCTTGTAGATATAAAGACAAGGGAAAAAGAATTAAAAAGGGAGATGGAAAAGCTCACGGAACAGATGCCCGATGAGATACCGGAGGGGATATCAGCCGATCTGATCAGATTTCTTGATACGGATGATTTTGAAGAAAAGCTCGGCATACTTGAGGACGCAAAGGACAGGCTTGATGACAATATGTTGAACGCAATGGCTGTTTCTTTGGATCTGGCAGTGGATGAGGGGTCAAAGGATCATAAGCTGCGCGATATAAAGAATTATCTTTTTTTACAGATGAAATTTGACGGAAAGCATCTTAGGGAGAGAAATAAATAAAATGAAAATACTATCTGCTGCAATACCCTGCTATAATTCCGCGGAATATATGGACAGATGTATCGGGTCCCTGCTTAAAGGAGGACAGGATATCGAGATAATAATAGTGGATGACGGTTCCACGGACGATACGGCAAAAAAGGCCGATGAATACAAGAAACAGTATCCGGATATCATAAAGGTCATCCATCAGGAAAACGGCGGACACGGCGAAGCCGTCAATACCGGTCTGAAAAATGCTTCGGGTCTTTATTTTAAGGTGGTGGATTCCGATGACTGGGTAAAGGAGTCCGCGCTTTTGGAGGTCATAGAGAAGCTGAAGGAGATCGTAGGCGGGGATACGGTTCTTGATCTTCTCATTGCAAATTTTGTCTATGAAAAGGAAGGTCAGAAGAAGAAAAAGGTAATGCATTATAATTCGGCTCTTCCCGTAAACGAGATGCTTACATGGGATAATGTCAGGCATTTCCGCAAAGGGCAGTATCTTCTCATGCATTCCGTAATATACAGGACAAGACTTTTAAAGGACTGCGGCTTAACGCTTCCTTCGCATACCTTTTATGTGGATAATCTCTATGTCTTTGAACCTCTTCCCTATGTGAAGACCCTTTATTATATGGATGTAAATCTTTATCGCTATTATATAGGAAGGGAAGACCAGTCTGTAAACGAGAAGGTGATGATAAGCCGGATAGATCAGCAGATCGCGGTAAATAAGCAGATGATAGATTACGTCACCTCCATCAATGTGGACAATAAGAAGCTTTACAGATATATGCTCAACTATCTTGAGATAATGATGGTGGTCTCGTCGATCCTGCTTATAAGAGAGGGCAGCAAGGAAAGCCTTGACAAGAAAAAGGAGCTTTGGAATTACTTAAAGAAAAAGAGCTTTGTGGTGTTTTTTAAGCTCAGGAGCAGTATGCTCGGACAATCTATGAACCTGCCCGGAAAGGGCGGGAGAAAGATATCCATAAAGGGCTATAAGCTGGCTCAGAGGATCGTCGGATTTAACTGACCGTTACAGGTCAGCTGAGACTGCGGCGGCTGAAAATGCGGCGTATCCCGCCGTTTTCGGGAAATATGCTGAAATTGAGCTCATAGACCAGTATATACATTATAAGCCCCATGATAAGACCGGTCACCACATCAAAGACGGAGTGCTGCTTTAAGAATACCGTCGAGAGTATTATCAGTACGCACATTATCACCGAGGCTGCACGAAGCAGGTGATTGTTCTTATATTTTTCACAGCACAGTATCGCAAACATCGCTCCGAGTGAATTATATACATGTATACTCGGAAACAGGTTTGTGGCTGTGTCGGTAGCATAAAGTCCCATTACCATGGAAGTAAAAATGTTATCTCTCGGAAATACCGAAGGTCGCAGAAGCGCGCCGTTGGGATAGATCGCGGAGATGATCAAAAATACAGTCATTCCGATGCTCAAAAAGGTAAAGCAGCGGTTGAATTCCTGCCTGTCCGCCATGATGGTAAGGAAAACGGCAAACGGCACAAATAAGAACCACAGATAATAGGGAATGATGAAGATCTCATTAAACGGGATATAGTCATCAAATACCGTATGTATGATATGGTATGAAGGTGTTGACCTGTTTTCAAGATAAATGAACCCTGTCAGGTAAAAAACGGCATAAGCCGGAATGACCCATAAATATGAGTATTTTCTGAATAATGCTTCGATTCTTTTCATAATATTCCTCCGGTACCCCTACCATTCAAGGGATTATAGCACAGCCCCATCCGTGTTTCAACTTTTTTTGCGATGGTTTACCATAAATCGTAGATTTAAACAAAAAGGATTACTATAATAGGTATTGTGCGGTCATATTGCCGTATAATTTTTTAGGGAAATCCACATTTAAGGAAGGAGCAATAGGTTATGAAGAAATCAAAGCTTATGTTGGTTCTGCTCTCATCGATCCTGATGATGATGCTTACCGGATGTACTGCAGTGATCACGGATGATTACGGTGAGTCCTATGAGATCGAGCTCGATGAAGCCGAAGAGATGGCGAAGGAATACATCGCCGATGAAATGAGGACTTATATCGCAGATGAGGTCAGCAAAGGAACATCTCTGGCCGATGTGCTTGGCATCGACGAGGCTGAGCTTGAGCAGATAGTCAGGGAAGAGATAAAAGCCGCAGTCGAAGAGGAAATGAAGAACGGCGATCTTGTAAACGAGCTTGTCGGAAGTGATCTGGGTGCCATTTTGGGAAGCTTTGACAGTCAGTTCTCACAGGAAGAGTCCTCCGGGAAGGTGGAAGAAAAGAAAGTAGAAGAAAAGAAAGTAGAAGAAAAGAAAGCAGAAGAAAAGAAGGACGAAGAGGCAGCGGGGGCGGAAGAAAGCAAAGAGAAGGCCGCAGAGAAGACAGAGGAAAAGGCGGAAGAGAAGACATCCGGAAAAAAGGATGAGCTTAAGGAAAAAGCCGGCGAAAAGATAGAAGAGGCCGCAGAACAGATAGAAGAGCAGAAAAAAGAAAAGGCAGAAGCTGCAAAAAAAGAGGACAAAAAAACAGAAGATACAAAGGCAGAGGCTGCAAAGACAGAAGATACAAAGACAGAAGATAAAAAAACAGAAGATAAAAAAACAGAAGATAAAAAGTCAGATGAGGAATTAAAGACAGAGGAAAGCGTTTCCGGGGATAAGGCTTCAACAGACGCAGAGGTATCGGAAACAGGATACCTTAAGGACGGCACTCCGTGGGTGGATTACGATCTGGTCGATAATCAGGATAAATCGGTAAAGACCGATCCCGCCGACGATTTTTATCTGTATGTAAATAAATACTGGCTGAATAATACAAGTATAAAGGAAGGAAAGTCAAGTGCGAGTCCTATCAACGATATAGTGGATGAGACCCGTAAGAAGGCTGAAAAGCTTTTTGAGGATGATTCCCTAAAGAGCAGTGATGCAAAGCTTATAAAGAGCTATCACACCGCGATACTTGACTGGGATGAAAGAAATGCCGCGGGAACCGGTCCGCTTGAGGCTCTTGTTGCGAATATTCAGAAGGCTGAGACGATAGATGAAATAAATAAGCTTTATCTTGAGGATGAGAACAGGGTATTTCTTGAAAAGTTCGTAAATATCAATAATACCGCATCTTTTAACGACAGCTCAAAATATATAATCGCATTCGATTCATGCAGTCTCATGCTTTCGGATGCTGCTGAATATTCAAAGAGAACAGAGCTCGGAGACCGGTATTATGAAGGAAGAAAAGATGAAG
>JAGBOJ010000029.1 GCA_017633935.1 Lachnospiraceae bacterium
GAATAAGGCTACGGTCGAAAGGTATAATGAAATAAAAGCATATGCCGACGAAAAGGGTATAAAATACTATGATCTGAGTGAACGGTCACTTTATGAGCGTATGGAGATATCAGAGCCGAAGGAAAGCGTTACGGAGCCGGACGGGGGAGAACACGCAAATCTTTATGCGGCAGTGAAAATATCAAAGCTTATCGCAGAGCTGCTTGAAGAAAACGGCGTAACCGGAAAAAAGGACAGCCAGTGGGGTGATACAGAGACTTATTACAGAAAGATATTTGACGATCCGCTGTTTGTGAAGCAGAAATGACGGGATTTGAAACGGAAATACAGATGGATCTCAGAAATAAATTATCAGCATACGGGAAAAGAAATATTACCCTTGAGGATCTGACATGGACAGGCGAATAGTTTACGGCAGGCGCTGAGATTTGACAAATGCAGTATATTTATCTATAATTATATTGATAAATTTATTTGTATAAAACCAATAACAGGGAGGGAACAGGATGATTGCTATGCAACACATAAATGACCATATAGTACCCATAACGCGGTTTAATAAAGGGGAGGCCAATAAAATATTTGATGAAGTCAGTCGGGATGGTTTTCGTTATGTAGTAAAAAATAATCAGGTTAAATGTATTCTTATATCGCCTGAGGCATATGATATGCTGATTGATGAGATTGAAGATCATTATGATTCCAGATTGATTCAGGATCGACTTTTGCACGATGAGGACAGGTTGGTTTCGATGAAAGATATGGCAGACAAATATAAAATAAGCAAAAAAGATATAGAGGATGCTCCTGATGTCGTCTTCGAGTAAATATAAATGGCCTGACAATGTATCATTTATTAATGCTGCGGATAAAGACTTTTCGGAATTGGATAATTCACAGAGAATCATTGTTTTTAAGGCTATCGTAAAGGTAGCATCAAATCCAAAGCCCCGCCCG
The DNA here is from genome assembly GCA_017633935.1 of Lachnospiraceae bacterium. Taxonomy (GTDB): domain Bacteria; phylum Bacillota; class Clostridia; order Lachnospirales; family Lachnospiraceae; genus NK4A144. The sequence continues at coordinate 958 of JAGBOJ010000029.1, forward strand.
GATGGGTTCGGTAAACCCTTATCCGGACGGCTTGCAGGATTCTATAAGATAAAACTCAGAGATTATGGAATACGAATAATCTACCGCCTTGTGCCACCGGACTCCGATAATATGAACATTGTGATCATAGGTATGCGTGCTGATAATGAGGTTTATGATGAAGCAAGAGTCCGTATATGATATTCCCTTGAGTGCCGGTTAGAAGCATTGAGCGATGACAATCTCATAAGTTTTCCTGATTTCAAAGACAGACTCCGAATGATCCGGGGTCTGTTTTTTTATTATCTTCAGTGACGACTACAGGTAGAAACATCCCTTGAATCTGTCGTGCGTGACTTTGAGAGGATTTAAAGAAAAACCTTGACAAATTTTTCGGGGGGGTAGAATGGGTCTTAAGTGTATATCGCTTGGAGTCTTTGCGTGTATAAAAATGCGCAAGGATGAAAAATCCCTTATATTTACATATCATCCAAAGGGAAAGAGGCATCATACGGGCTTAAAGTGTGAGAAGCCCGTATGGAAAGCCTCAAAATCCGGTCTTTCTGCCGCAACATCACACAGACGGCGGAAGAAAATGCGGGAGACGGTTATTTTGGATTCACACCCAAAGGTTAGCCGGTAAGGATAGGGGATCGGTCTTAAGTGGAGTACGAGGCCACGCGGGATCTGGCAGTCTGTGTACGGGACAGACGCTTACAAGAGCGGCAGACACGAAAAATCTATTTTATAAAGAAAGGACGAGTAAAAATGAGAAAAAGACAGTGGAAAAAGATTTTGTCTTTAGTGCTGGCTATGGCGATGGTATTCACAATGAATACCTCTGTTTTTGCTGCAGCAAACACTGAGGTGAGTGCACCTTCAGCAGAAAGCACGGCACAGCCTGAAGATACCACAGCTCCGGCAGCAGAAGAGCCGGCACAGACACCTGCAGCGCAGGAGCCTGCATCAGAGCCGACGGAAGAGGCTGCACAGGAGGCTGAAACAACAGAAACTCCCGCA
>JAGBOJ010000030.1 GCA_017633935.1 Lachnospiraceae bacterium
CACCTCCGGCCTTTCCGTGGAGGTTCTTATAAGCACTGCCGGAAAATCGAGCATAGCCGATTCCTCGGAGAGCGTGCCGGAATCCGAAAGAACAAGAAAGGCGTTCTGCTGAAGCTTGTTATAATCGAAATAACCGAAGGGCTTTAAGCTCCTTACCCTTTCATCAAACTTAAAGCCTCTCTTTTCTATGAATTTCCGTGACCTCGGATGGGTGGAATAAATGACGGGCATATCATACTTTTGTGCCATATGGTTTATGGCATTCATCAACGCCATAAAGTTTTCCTCTATATCGATATTTTCCTCCCTGTGGGCTGAAACAAGAATATATCCGTCCCTTTTTAATCCCAGCTCATCAAGTACGTTTGATGCTTCTATCTCATCCTTATGCTTTAAGATAACCTCTTTCATGGGAGAGCCGGTGACAAATATCGTCTTTCCGTCTATACCCTCGCTTAAGAGATACCGTCTTGAATGCTCGGTATAGGGCATATTTATATCGGAAATATGATCGACTATCTTTCTGTTTATCATCTCCGATACGTTCCAGTCCCAGCAGCGGTTTCCCGCTTCCATATGGAAAATGGGTATCTTAAGACGCTTTGCCGGGATCGCCGAAAGCGCGGAATTTGTATCACCGAGTATAAGTACGGCATCAGGCTGTACCTTCTGCATCAGCTCATAGGAGGATGCTATTATATTTCCCATGGTCTGTCCCAGATTATCACCTACCGCATCCAGATAATGATCGGGTTCCCTTAACTGCAGATTTTCAAAAAACACCTGATTTAAGGTTCTGTCATAATTCTGACCGGTATGAACCAGAATGTGGTCAAAATATTTATCCGCACATTTTATGACTTCCGATAATCTTATTATCTCGGGCCTTGTACCCAGAACCGTCATTAACTTAAGTTTACTCATGATAAGATCAACCTCTGCTCCTTATTACACTTCCTCATAATATGTATCCGGTCTTGCCGGATTAAACGGCTCGTTTGCCCACATCACCGTGACCATATCCTCATCGCCTTCGTTTATTATACAGTGTGTATATCCTGTCGGGATCTCCACCACCTGCAGCTTTTCACCGCTTACATGATATTCGTAGATCTCGCTTTCGTCTATCCTGCGGAAGCGTATGAGCCCTCTTCCCCTTACAACAAGGAATTTCTCGTTTTTTGAGTCATGCCAGTGCTGACCCTTTGTGATCCCCGGATGACTGATATTTACCGATACCTGCCCCTGCTCATAACTCCTTAAAAACTCGGTAAAGGAGCCCCTGTTATCCACATTCATCTTTAAATCATACATAAATCCGTCGGTGGGCAGGAAGCTTAAATATGTGCTGTACAGCTTCGATGTCAGCTCGTCACTCAGATCCGGCACATTGAGATTTTCCCTGCAGGCCCTAAATGACTTTATCTTTTCCGCTATCTCGCCAAGTGTGGTCTCATATACGGGGCTTTCTGCCGGCTCCACGTAAGAATCCCTTTTTACATAGGCGGGTCTTTCGGTCTCGCAGCTTTTTATCCTGTCTGCAAATTCCCCGACTATATCATCAATGTACAAAAGCTTCATTTTATGAGAGGCATCATCCACCCTTATCGGGAGACCTCTTGCGATATTATGACAAAAAGTGGCTATCGCCGAGTTATATTCCGGACGGCTCCATTTACCGAATACATTCGGCATACGGTATATGTAGACCCGTACATTTTCCTCCCTGCCATACCTGTCCACCGCCTCCTCAGCCAGTCTTTTCGATATTCCGTAAGGATTATCAAGTCCGGCCTGGATCGATGAGCTGAGTATCACAGGCGTTGCGTAGTTTTCTTCACGAAGGAAATTAAGAAGCTTTTCCGTAAGATCCGTATTTCCCTTCCTGAAATCCTCTTCATTTTCGGGCCTGTTCACTCCTGCCAGATGCACCACAAAATCAGCCCTCTTACACATCTGTCTCAAAGCGTCCTCATCCATATCATGCGTAAAGGCATCTATCTCATCATAGCCGTTGTTTTTCAGCCTGTGTATCAGATTTTTTCCTATAAAACCGTTTGCTCCGGTTACAAGTATTCTCAAGCTTAAAGCTCCATTTCTTTTAATCTTTCGTGGATATAATCCAGCTTCAGAAGCTTTTCCTTCACCTGCTCCACATTGAGTATGGTGGTATTGTCCGAATTAAATGTGGTTATATCCGCCCTCTTTTCCATTCCCTTTGTAAAATATCTGTCATAGTTCAAGTCTCTGTTATCTGCCGGCACACGGAAGAAATCACCCTCATCAAAGGCTCTGGCACATTCCTCCGAGGTAAGAAGGGTCTCCGACATCTTCTCCCCGTGCCTAATTCCGATGATCCTTGTCTCGTTTTCCCCGTGGAAAAGCTCTTTTACTGCCCGGGCAAGTGTCTCTATGGTACATGCCGGAGCTTTCTGAACGAAAATATCCCCGGTATGTGCATTTTCAAAGGCATACAGTACAAGCTCCACCGCCTCTTCAAGAGACATTATGAATCTGGTCATCTTCGGCTCGGTGATCGTTATAGGCTTATTGTCTCTTATCTGATCTATAAACAGAGGGATAACGGAGCCTCTCGAGCACATGACATTTCCGTATCTCGTACCGCAGATCAGGGTTTTATCCTCATCTATCGTGCGGCTTTTTGCCACAAACACCTTTTCCATCATCGCTTTTGAGGTTCCCATTGCATTTATCGGATATGCAGCCTTATCCGTTGAAAGACAGATGACCTTTTTTACGCCCTGATGGATGGCTGCCGTCAGCACATTATCCGTCCCTATGATATTTGTCTTTACCGCCTCCATCGGGAAGAATTCGCAGCTCGGCACCTGCTTTAAGGCCGCTGCCGAAAATACATAATCCACCCCATAAAGGGCTTCGTCTATGGACTGATACGACCGGACATCTCCGATATAATATTTGATCTTATCGTCATTATAAAAATGACGCATATCATCCTGCTTTTTTTCATCTCTCGAAAAAATGCGGATCTCTTTTATGCCGGTCTTTAAGAATCTCCTTAATACCGCATTTCCGAACGATCCTGTACCGCCCGTTATAAGTAATGTTTTTCCGTCAAAAATATGCTCATTCATAAATCTACCCCCGATATGCTCTTTCAAGTATGTCCACGGATACAGAGACATTAAAATATCTTTCAAGATATTTTCTGCCCCGCATTCCCATATCTTTTAATTCATCCTTTTTTGATGCGATCTCCTTTAATGTATCTGTAAATCCGTCGATATCTCCCGAGGGGGTCCAGAAACCGCAGCCTGCTTCCTCCGTTATAAGCTCCTTTATATCAGTGTTTTTATCGGTCACCGCAAGCACCGGTGTGGCCGTCTGCATATAAGAAAGGACCCTTGACGGGTAATTCGGTATTGTGAATCTGTCCGAAAGCGAGACTATCCCGATATCCGCTTTTTTAAGTCTTTCTTCGTATTCATCCCTTAAAAGCGAATGCTCATAAGTCAGGTTTTTAAGGTTTCTTGTCTTTATAAATTCCTCTATTACCCCGCTTTCGCTGCCATCCCCGATAAATGAAAACCTCATGCCTTTAAGCTCATCGGTTTTTTCCGCCCTTGCTATCCCCTCAAGCAGAAAATCTATTCCCTGTGGCTTACCCATATTTCCGCCGAAAAAAAAGCTTATTTCATCCGATACTCCGTCCTTCTTTTCCGGCAAAGCCTTAACCTTCACCGTATTCGGGAAATATTCCACCTTTTTCGGATCTATCCACGGCTCCTTACTTAAAAGATATCTTACGTTTGCCTCTGACATACAGCCTATGATATCGGAAGCGGCATATAGCCTTTTTTCGATACCCTTAAAATATCTGTATGTAATGCCGCCTTCGCCCATCATTTCAAGATCCACTGCGTTCTGCGGAAAGATATCCTTCAGCATAAGATATGTGATGCACTTGAAATGCTTACGGCATTTTTCGACAACAGGAGCAAGCGTCACGGGAGGTGTGGGATAGACTATCAGATCAAACTTATCGTCCCACAGCTCGTCCTTTATCAGTGCCTTCATCAAAAACGGGATTGCCACCTGTATCAGACCCTTTTTTATCTTTCCGGCTCCGAACTGGTCGGGAAGCTTTAAATACACCACATCGATCTCCCCTTCCTTATGCTTTCCGTCAGGCAGATCTTTTTCGGTACTTCCCGCCACCACAGTCACCTTGTGGCCCCTTTCGGCCGCTTCATTTATGAGATCCAGATAGATCGTGGACTTTTTAAAACTGAAGGTCTGAAATAAAAACAGCAGTCTCATATTATATCAACTTTATAAACAGATATTTAATAAATCCTTCAATGAATCCAGTTTGTAATCCTCTTTTATACCCTCGCGGTAATCCCTGTCTGCGTATATTCCGTGCGGTCTTATGATACGCGCGGTCTTTACCGGCAATGTCTTTTTTATATAAAAGTCCTTTGAGGGATTATCTCCGACATACATCATATCCTTAAAATCCACACCGAGGCTTTCCTTCATTTTATCAAAGCTTCTTCTGTCCGGCTTTCTGTATTCTTCTCCACCGAGTTCATCAGTGACTATCACACAGTCAAAATACTTTTCGGCATCACATTTTTTTAGTTTTCTGTGCTGCCTTGCAGGATCTCCGTCCGATATCACCCCGAGCTTTATGCCTCTTTCCCTTAATGTAACAAGCGTTTCGTCCACATCATCATAAAGGCGTATATCGGGATCGTGACCCTGATATATGCGTATCAGCTCACCTATACGCTCCTTGTCATCAGGCAGCCCGAGCTTTTCAAAAAGCCTGTTATACACATACAAAAAACCACCCCGCGATGTTTCAAGCAGCAGATCAAAAATACCGCTCTCATCAAGACTTATATCGTCATCCCCGGCCAGACGCTTTGAAACCTGACGGTATCCGCTTAAAACATAATCATATTCCGAGATCAGTGTATCGTCTATATCAAAAATAACCGCTTTAAAAGACATAGCCATTTTAAATCCCTTAAGATCGTTTCACTTTAATCCATCACCTGACCGGCGATGGAATTTATTTCATCTTCATTCAGCATAATGCTTGCGTCAAACCGGAGGAATGTCAGGTTTTCCCTGTAATCACCGGTATATTTAAGCTCTTCTCCCCGCAGGATACGGTAAAGGTTTTCGCAGGAATCCGCCCCCGCCTGTATCGACATCGGTGCACCGCCTCCGAATCTCGGATTTATCTCTATGTACTCTATTCCCCTTTTTGTTTTCATGCACTGTATCGTTATCTGTCCTATAGGTCGCAGGGTCTCCAAAAGACGCCTTGCATCCTTTACTATATCTTCATCCCGGACTATCCTGCCCTTTGCGATCTCCCCGCTGCGAACGGCAAGTCTTATCCTCGGTACAACGGTGATCACATTTGAATCAAAATCCAGAAAGGCATCGATCGTGTACTCGGTCCCTTCCATAAAGTCCTGAATGATATATCTTCCCTCACCGATCATTTCCTTAAAGGTGTCGAGCTCTTCCTTTGACTCTGCCTTATAGGCGTTTATTGACGAGCTTCCGTCAAGGGGCTTTATAAATACCGGATATTCGACTCCTTTTTTATCTATCTCCTCATCGCTTATCATTCTGGGTACTAAAAATCCGTTTTCCTCAAGATAGCGCTGTGTGTTTTTCTTATCCCTGCAGATGTTTATGACATCTATGTCGGAAACCAGAACCTTCGCTTTGGTCTTTTCTTCTATCTCCGCCTTTCTTTTTGCAAGAAGTATAAGCTCCGTATCTATTGTCGGAACTATGAGAGAAATGTCATATTCGTTACAGGCGTTTATTATAGCATTGATGTATTTATCGTTTTCGCTTATCCTCGGAGCGATTATCCCCGCATCTGCAAAATACAGTGCTGGCGCAAGCTCCGAGCAATCCATTGCTGCTACTATGCCCTTTATTTTAAGCCTGTCCCTTGCCTCTTTGAAAAGCTTTGTAAGCTCCACCCTTCTTCCGGCGGACAATATCAAGATATTTATTTCCTTCTCATTCATCCTTTGTACCCGTAAAAAATTCCATTGTGGCCGACCCTTCAGAGCTTATCCCCTCTCTTTTAAGTACGCTCTTTACTGTCATAAATACGATCTTTAAATCCATCGCAAAGGATACGTTATTTACATATTCAACATCATATTTAAATTTCTCTTCCCAGCTTATGGCATTCCTTCCGTTTACCTGTGCCCAGCCGGTAAGCCCGGGGAGCACATCGTGACGGTGAGCCTGTTCTTCATTATATAAAGGCAGATACTGCACCAGAAGCGGTCTGGGTCCCACAAATGACATATCGCCCTTAAGGATATTGAAAAACTCCGGCAATTCATCCAGCGAAGTGGATCTGAGCTTTTTTCCGAACGGGTTAAGGCGTACCTCATCACTTTTAAGCTCCCCGTTTTCATCCCTTTCATCCGTCATAGTGCGATATTTGTAAAGGTTAAATATTTTTCCGTGCAGTCCCGGTCTTTTTTGCTTAAAAAGGACCGGACTTCCCAGCTTGAACCTCACAAGCAGCGAAAGGATGATATACACAGGTGACAATATCACCACGGCAAAAAGCGAAAGCAATATATCAAGTATTCTTTTTATATATCTCTTATAGATCATTTACCTGAAAAATCTCCGGATAATGCTGATTATCTTTTCCATATCCTCTTCTGTGTTTTTTATGTCCGAGGGCAGGCAGAGTCCGCGGTTAAATATATCCTCTCCCACGCTTATCCCGTCCTTTACCTGTATGAAATCCCTCCCGGCATATACCGGCTGCAGATGCATAGGCTTCCAGATGGGCCTCGTCTCGATGTTTTCCTTATCCAGTGCCTCCATTATATCAAGGGGCTTTACAGGACTTTTTTCGTCTATCATCATGCAGGTAAGCCAGAAATTGGGCTCACTGTTTTCATAATAAGGATTTAATGTGATCTCCTCTATATCGCTGAAGGCTTCCTCGTAACGCTTTCTTATCTGCGTTTTTAACCGTACATGCTCATCAAGATGCAGCATCTGTCCCCTTCCGATGCCGGCCACGATATTTGACATACGGTAATTATAGCCTATTTCCTTATGCTCATAATGTCTTGCCGGTTCTCTTGCCTGTGTTGCAAGAAATCTCGCTTTTTTGACATCGGCTTCGTTTTTGGAGACTAACATCCCTCCGCCGGAGGTGGTGATTATCTTGTTTCCGTTAAAGGACAGTATCCCCATATCTCCGAAGCGTCCCGTTTTTTCACCGTTATAAGAGGCTCCAAGAGACTCGGCGGCATCCTCTATAAATACCGCGTTATGCTCCCTGCATATGCGAGCTATCTCATCAAGCCTTGCCGGTGTGCCGTATAGATTGGCTGTTATAACGGCTTTTGCGCCGGGATATTTTTCAAAGGCTTTGTCCAGTGCCTTGGGGTCCATATTCCAGCTTTCATAGTCGCTGTCGATAAATACAGACTTTGCCCCGATGTAGCTTATGGGGTTTACCGTAGCCGCAAAGGTCAGATCCGAACCGAATACCACATCGTCCCTTTTTATCCCGGAAATGATAAAAGAAAGATGTATGGCATCCGTACCGGAGGACAGGGCAGCCGCGCACATATCTTCTCCGAGGTAATTCTGCATATCCTCCTCAAAGCCGTCCACGTTTTTTCCGAGCGGTGCCACCCAGTTGGTGTCAAACGCCTCGTTTATAAATTCTAACTCCTTCCCGTGCATCGTCGGTGATGACAGGTATATCCTCTTCTTTGCTTCCATACATTCCTGTGCCGGGCGTGTACTGATATGTGGGTACCAGATCCTTTATCCAGATCCTCACGTCCGCCTTTTCCTCCTTTGACTCTTTTTTCAGTTCCTCAAGCTTTTCGTAAAACTCATCTTCATCAAATTCTATGGGCTTGCCTATATGAATGAGTTTATTGGCTGTATCCTGCATTCCCTCTTCCTTCATGAGCATTTCCTCATAAAGCTTTTCTCCGGGACGCAGCCCCGTAAACTCTATGTTTATATCCTCGCCGGGTACATATCCCGAAAGTCTTATCAGGTTTTCGGCAAGGTCGAGGATCTTGACAGGCTCACCCATATCCAGTACGAATATCTCTCCGCCTTTTGCGTATGCCCCTGCCTGAAGCACTAACGAGACCGCTTCCGGGATCGTCATAAAATACCTTATAATGCGGGGATGGGTTACGGTCACAGGTCCGCCGGCCTCTATCTGCTTCTTAAAAAGCGGGATGACCGAGCCGTTTGAGCCCAGCACGTTTCCGAACCTTACGGCCACAAAATCCGTATCCCCCTTCCGGTCATAGGACTGGACTATCATCTCGCAGATACGCTTTGTGGCTCCCATTATATTCGTGGGATTTACTGCCTTGTCGGTGGATATCAGCACAAATTTTTCCGCGTGATTCCTCAGGGCGGCATCCGCCACCTTCCATGTACCCATTACATTGTTTTTGATCGCCTCATTCGGACTGTCCTCCATAAGAGGCACATGCTTATGTGCTGCCGCATGATAGACTATATCGGGATGATAAGTCTCAAATATGTCGTTCATCCTTGCCGTGTTTCTGACGGAAGCTATAAGCACCTTCAGGTTGAGCTCCGGATATTTTCTCATGAGCTCCTGCTGCACATCATAAGCATTATTTTCATAGATATCAAGTATTATGAGAAGCTTCGGTCTGTGTGTGGCCAACTGTCTGCAAAGCTCGGAGCCTATGGAGCCTCCTCCGCCCGTCACAAGTATGACCTTGTTTTTTACATAACCCATAATGGATTCGAGATCAACCTCTATGGGCTCGCGCCCGAGAAGGTCGGTAACGTCCACCTTCCTTAACTGGGATACATTGACTTCTCCGTTTACAAGCTGGTATGTTCCCGGCAGAGTCTTTAAGTCACAGGTTGTCTGCTTGCATATATCCAGAATTTCCTTAAGCTGCTTTCTCGGAGCCGAGGGCATGGCGATAAGTATCTCGTCTATGTCATATTCGGCTGCTGCCTCTATTATCTTATCCCTGCCTCCCACGACCTTGACCCCGTGGATATAGTTCCCCACCTTGGTCACATCATCATCTATTACGCACATCACGCTTTTCTGGATATAGCGGCTGGTGTTCATCTCTCTTATAAGAGAATTGCCGGCTTCCCCCGCACCGATCACCATCACGTTAACGCTCTTGGCCTTTTCTGTACGGCGCTGCACAAAGGTCCTGAAAAGCCTGTAGGCAAAACGACTTAATGACACGAGGATTATAAGCCACATCGCATACATAAAATAATAGCTTCGCGGCACGTTGTAGCCCAAGATAAGCATACCCACTGCCTGCAGTATGGAGCTTATGATACACGACAAAAGCAGGGCGGACAGCTCCGGCACTCCGGCGTATGTCCACAGACTCGTATACAGATGAAAGAGATAGAACACGATCACGGTGGTCACTATCCCTATAGGCAGATAGCGCCATATATGCTCTATCCACAGACTGCTTCCCACAGTATGAGTCAGCTCGTAATAGCTCATATCAAAACGCATCAGCAGTCCTAATGCGCTCGATGCCATCACGGCAAGTATATCATAAGTGATAAGCCCTATCCGCCTTGCGAACAGCTGCTTGTTCTTTATGAGTTTCTTCATTATATATCAACTAACCTTTTTATTTATGAACAGATCCTTACTCTTTTGGATAGTATGCGCGTCTAAACCACGCACATCAACTAGATATTATAGCAAATCGGATGTCTATATACAAGATATGGAAATGCGCTGCAATTCAGCGCCGACAGAGCGCTGAATTGCAGCAACAGCATTAGAATCTATCCTTTACTTCACTGTGACTGTGATATTTACCTTCTTTTTTCCGTCTATTGTCATACCGGTCACCACGGTGCTGCTTCCCGGCTTTGCCCCCTTTAATACCGCAAGTCTTCCATTTTTCACTACCGCCACGGAGGTATCGTGAACTCTCCAGATAACAGTCTTGTCTGCCCTGTACCCCGCAGTAATCACCGGCTTTAATACTGTTGATCTCTTTGGCTGAAGTGATACGGAGTAACTTCCGTTTGAGCCTGTCAGTACATTATTGGTCTTCAGCTCAAAGCCTGTCACCGAGCCCGTCACCGTGACCCTTACAGTTCTCTTCTTATTTCCGTCCTCTGTAACCGCCCTTATCACCGCATTTCCTGCAGCCTGACAGGCACGATAGGCTAGCTTTTCTCCTTCCTTTGTGGTTACGGGATCGACCGATGCGTCCTTAAAATCACCTTCTGTAAGATCCGATACAGTTTTACCCTCAGGTATTACTGCAAGCTTCAATACCGGTCCTCCGTCTGCTCCCTTTCCCGGTGCAGTCCAATTTATCGCTTTATCTGTTGTCTCGGACGGAACAAATGATACTGCCGCAAGAACCCCGGTTCTTCCCTTTCCTATTGTGATCTTATTAGTGTTAAGCCTGAAGGATCTTAAGGCGGCATAGCTTTGTATTCCCACTGCGGTCTGCACATCAGGATCTGCAAGAGATACTGCCTTTATTATTACAGGATCGTCAGATGCCCTGAGCGCCTTTATTTTCCCCTGTGGTGTAACAGAAACAGTATTGTTATCGGTGCTGTAAAATACCACATCATTTTTTCCGAGCTTTCTCATCCTTCCGTCTGCGTCGGTGTATGCAGAAAGGCTCATGCTCTTTCCGGTCGCAAGTCTTATGGTTGAAGTAATATCCTTGTTTTTCTGCTTCAGCAGGATACTTTCGGCATTTGCACCCTTTTTATCGGGGGCTGTCACCTCTGTCTTAAACCCGTTTGAGATGATATCCGTCCCATATGTGTCACCGGAAAGGTGTGCCGATATCACTGCTTCTCCCGGTCTAATTCCCGTCACTACACCCTTCCCGTTTACGGCTGCGACTGAGGGATCGCTGCTTTGCCACATAAGCCCCTCTCCTACCGGCTTTGAAGGACTCACATTTGCCGTAAGCGTCAGGCTCTCCCCCGCCTTTACCGAGGCAAGACCTCTCTTCTGGGATATGGTGACAGATGCTACTGTGCCTCCTACACTGACATTGCACAAAACGGTTTTTCCCAAGCCGTCAGCAGCTGATGCCTTGATCCTCGCGTTTCCCTTTCCCTTTCCTGTCACGATTCCGTCAGCCACTTCCGCAACAGTGCTGTCCGATGAGCTCCAAATGACCTCAGGCTTTAAAGACAGCTCACCGTCGTCCGTAACAGCTGTGGCATTTAGTGAAACTGATCCCCCGATGCCCAGTATCACCTTGTTTTTGTCCAGCAGCAGCTTTGATACAGGGCTGTAAACGGTTATCCTTACCTTTGAGGTATACCCGCAGTCCTCGGTAATAACCCTGATGGTTGCCGTGCCCGCCGCTTTTGCCTCCACATTTCCGTTCTGGTCAACCGAAAGCACAGAGGGGCTGCTGGTCTGCCATATCACATTCCTGTTGGTTGCATCTGAAGGGGTCACCTCCGCCTTAAGTTTAAATTTCTTTCCCGCCATAACCCTTGTCAGATCCACTCCTGCCGGGGTGATGACGGATATTCCCGTTACTCCCTTTTCAAGCTTTGATGTCTCCGGCTGTTCCTCCTTATCGGTAAAATCCGTATCGGGTTCTGTAACATCCCCATGATTTTCGGGATCGGACGGCTCCTCGGGATCTTGAGGAACCTCCGGTAAGGGTTCGGGATCTATATCGGATACCTTAAATGCCGCTCTTGCTTCAGCACTGTTTTTCTTTCCTGTCTTTACGGCAAAGGCTCTGACCGTGACCTCAGATGAGGGGGGCAGGGTAAAAGGCCCTGTATATATGCTGCACTCCGTTGAAAGAACCTCTTCATTATCCGTCGTATAATAGATCACCGCATTGCTGTCCTCACAGGTGATCGTAACCCGGTCACAAGCCTTTATATCCCCTCCGTTGGGTGTAATGACCGGAGTATTTACCGTTTGTATCCTTGAAGCACTATCTTCATCTGCATATACAACTGTTTTCGTACCATTCCCGGTATCATACTCCGCAGTCTCCATCTGCGTACCCGCATAGCTTACAAAGCCATCGCTGCCATTCGGATAAAGAATGATATTCACCGGGTCACCCTCCACAAGCTTCTCATCAAATTTAAGCCTTATCCTTGAGGCATACCATGGCGGCTCCGTGTCATATTTAATATTTGAGGGTGCCTGCTGCGCATTCAGAAGGCTTAAGGTATAGGGTATCGCTTCACCGTTTCCGTTCGTTACGGAATAAAGGGCATCAAGGGCATCCTTGTGTCCGGAATATTGAAGCTTCCAATGCTGTATTGTATTTCCGCTTACCTCATCGGCAGACTCACGTGATCCAATCCCCAGCGAAGAGACCTTCATATATTTGTTAAATGTAATGTAGACCGCATCATTTCTGACCATGACCTCTTCCACCTTCGGTGCCGTTTTGTCCACAAGCGGAATATTCACATTAAGCTGCGCGGGAAGCACCGGAAGCCAGTTTGTTTCTCCTGCCTGCACATTGGCATTTACATCCAGATTGCTGTTTCCGTCCTCAAAGCCCTGCGCCGAGGCTTCAACATACCACAGTCCCTGATGCACATCCCAGCTGTAGCGCCCGTCACTGCCTGTTACCTGGACTGTCTGATTCGGTATCACAAGCTGCGGATCCGGAACATTTCTTTCTGTATAATTAGAGGCTGAATCACTGTTTTTCGGAACACCTGTAGCTGTATCCGTGCTGTCATATTCAGGAATCCAGCCGGCATTTATCGCGCTGCTGTTTGTATAAATCCTGACCGTTGCATCCTCGACAGGATTTGAAAGCACAGCCTCATATACGATACCGGAGGGATCATGAAAGCCTTCAAGCTTCACATCTCCGGGCTTTTTTGACGGATCCTTTTTCCCACCCCTGCTTTTTTTGCCTTTTTTGTTATTTTCAGGATCGTCTGTCGGATCGTCGTCCGTAGGATCATCATCTGTCGGATCATCCGGAGTGTCGCCGGGAGTCGAGGGTGTACCCGGATCCGAAGGCGTGCCTGTCCCGGTTCCCGTTCCCGTTCCTGTACCTGTACCGGTTCCCGTTCCCGTCCCGGTTTCACTGCCGGACCCTCCGGAATTCTTCCCCTTTTCCTCCGGCGGTATCCCCCATGGCTTCATTTCCGCCTCCAGCCTCTCCTTCTTCTTTTTAAGCTCCTCATATTTCCGCTTTGCCGAGGCGAGCTTATTATCAACAGTGGCCGTTGATACGAAGCCCACGCCCGCAAGGACAACGCCCGACACCGCAAGCCCCACTCCGTAGGCAACATTTACCGCCGGTATCATTCCTGCCACGGCAACACCTATCCCGAGACACCCGGTGCTGAAGCCGCTTAAATTTCCGATCTCTGCCTGTGCCCTTGTATATCCAAGCTCCTCCTCCAGCGCAGACATCTCATCCATAAGCTCGGCATTCCTGTCCCTGAAATCTTTTGCTATTCCTTGATATTTATTAAGGAGGGTGCCCTCCTCCCCCATCTGCTCGGCGATGTATCTCATATTATCCCTTGCTTCGTTATAGGAATCCCTCGCAAATTCCTCCATGCCTTCAATAGCCGCATTCTGCTGCGGATTATCGGAAACAAGGCTGATAAGTCCCGATGCAAAGCCTCCGCCGTTAAGGGTTTTGTCGGCGGCATTCAGAGCTCCCCCGATATTTATGGTGTTTTTTATGGTAACGGTGACATTTGATGTTTCCCTTACAGCTGTTGATACCGCCTTTCCTCCCTCATTTATGCATACAAGCTTCGAGGCTCCGGGTACCACCATGCTGACCTGCTTTGTTCCTATGGTAATGGACTGCTCCTCGGCGGAGATCATGTTAATTGCTTTTCCAAGCTTTTCGGCTTTGTCCATTTCCACCAGACCCTTTTGGGCAAGCTCTGCCGCTCTGCCGGCACTCTGTACCGCTCTGATGGCACCTCCTACGGAAAGCCCCAGTGACAAAAGCCCCCATTTGGTTCCCGAGGAATAATCATCCCAATCCTTCGGGATGACCTGCAAAGACCATCCCGCCCCGTTTCTTGCAGAGCCTGCCTGTGATGCAAATGAGGTCTCCCCCGCAGCCTCCTCCGTAAGGGCTGCTGCTCCTCCTGCCGCATTCTCACCGGCAGCCGAAACTCTTCCCCCTGCATTTCCTTCGTTTCCGTTATAGGTGTTCTTCACAGGCTGCCATGTCTTTAGAGGACATACAAACCCGCTCTTGTAGATCGGAGAAGGCTCTCCCGGTGCCACCGTAGCCATTTGTATTCTTGTCCAGCGGAAGGGGTTCCCTGCCTCGACCTCGGGATTTTTGAATATATAGGTCTCAAGCGTTGAGGTGGCGCTCCCGTCATTCTTTTCAAGGGCATTGATTATGAGATTGCTTCCCTTATAATAGGTCTTTGCGTAATACATGGTCATTTCAACGGGATCTTCATAATGCTTTTCATTGTCCTCCCCGATATAATACCCGTTGAATTCATAGGTGCTTTTTATATAGCCCATACCCGGCAGCATCAGCTCATCTACTGCGGAGGCAAAATCCTGATAATAGGTAATGGTAAAGGCTCCCTTCCCGTCATTGTCCCGATCGGAGGTGATATCCGCATTGTCGTCGTTTACCATGCCAAAGGCTTTGATCTCAAAATCGCCTCCCTCGCGGAATGGATTTTCTGAATCGCTGAAGGTCTTTTCCACTCCTTCCTCTGTATAGCTTTCATTACTGTGATCTTGAAAAAGCTCCTTCATGGTCTGCATATTTTCCATAAGCTGCTCGTTACGCAGCTTTATAGCCTCAGGAAGCTTTGCGTCCGTATTGACGTCTCCGGCTGCCTCCTCCGCTTTATCCTGTCCGGACGCAGACTCTCCCGCATTCGGCTCGGAGTCGGCGGCAAGGCTTTCTTTTTTGTTCCAGAAATCATTTGTGATAAGCGCAGCACTGTTTATGCCCTCTCTTTCCGCTGCCTTCAGTCTGTTTTTAAGCGTATCGTCATCATTTAAGATTTCAAGGAATCTTTCCCCGTATTGCGCCTCCGTTATCCTCCCGTTCCTTACATCCTCCACCGCTGCCAAAAGAGCCTCGTTATCAACCAGATCCGCACTCGACCCCTTTCTTATCTCAGGCGCGACGACCTCGTATCCACCTTGTCTTTCATCCTTTATCGCTATAACCCTGTCCATGGAAACGGTGCCGTCAGCGCTTTCATAGCCGTCAAGCTTTTCAAGCATTTCCCCGGGGTCAGAGGCCTGGTATTCGACGGTTATCCCTGTCGTGAAATCGTCACCCTGCTCTATTGTATCGCTGGTAACGGTTGCCGTATGGGTTTTTTCATCGATCGTAAAGCCGGTAGCCGGTATCGTATAGAGTCCTCCGGCAGTAGCCACATTAAAGAATGCGTAAGCCTCTGTCCCCTCCTTCTTTTCTTCATAAAGGGTACTTATTCTTTCTTCAAGCTCGCTGATCCTTGCCTTTTGCTCATCCGTCCTTTTATCTTCACTGATCTCATTTAATTCATCCAGCTCATCTGCCGCCTGTCCCAGCTCCTCTGTATCAGAATCCGCCGCATAAACAAATTTTTCCAGTCCTGCCGGGTTATCTGATGTGCCATAGACATTGGCAATCCTTGCCGTATATTTTGCACTCATTTCAGACGGGATGCTGTAGCCTCTGACCTGATCGCCGGGTCTTAAGCCGATGGTGTTTATGCCTCCGCTGCCGTCGGAATAATCCATCTGAATGTAAGTAAGCACTGCCTCATTATTAACAAGCTCAACCTGTGCCGATGCATCCGTATATGCCGATCGTATATTATTAAGCACATTCTTCTGATCCGGCGAGATATAGCTTGCCTTTATCACATGCTCTCTGGCATCCGTCAGGGTTATGCTTCCCGAATAGGTGCTAAATGATGAATAGAGCACCGTAACAGGTATATCATTATCATAGATATAGATATTTGCGCCGTCTGCCGCCGCCCCGTATATATTGATCCTTCCCGTGCCCGAATCATCTCTTGCGGCCTTTTCGGGCGCAAAGAGGCTGAGGGAATATGAGCATTTTGTAAGACCCGAGGCAAGGCAGGAAGCCGGGCCTCCTTCCTCCCTCCCATAAAGGTACAAATAATTTCCGCCACCTGCACGCCACAGATCAAAATCCGCGCTGTCTGCTGCCAGCATTTTCAGCTTTACCCTGACGGAAGCGGGTTCGGCTATAATATCCCCGAAATCGTAATAATTATTCGAAAGCCATGGATCGGTCGTATTTCTCTTTATTGTCTTTCCGTTTACGATCACCTGCTCTATGGCGCTTAATGTGGATATCGAGATACCCCTAAGCCCCGAAGGCCCCGGATAGATCGTACCGCAGACCTCATACTGCATATCATAGGGAGCCGTGGCAGGAATATCCAAAACAGCATAGGATTTTGTCTTGTCTACAGGCACTCCCTTGTTATCGGAAAGGCTGACGGTATCTCCGACCCTGATGCTTCGGGTTGTCTTATATACCTCCCCTTCGCCGATATCTCCAAGCTTAACCTTATTTTCCGTGTCATGGGGAAGAGCATAGTTTGTGGATGAAAGGATAACGGTATAAGTATCCTCCTCCTGCTGAGCTCCTATCAGTGCCTTTTGTCCTCTTTTTACGAGAATATCAGCCCTGCTCCCGTCTGCCTTAAGCACCGTGAGGTTTGATGAGTAGGAATTATAAACATCCGAATAATCAAGCAGAAATGCCTTCGGAACCTTATCTTTATCAGCTTCAAATATCATTCCTCCCTCAATATTTGTCCTTGAAGCCTCAACCCCCTCTCCCTTGTCTCCGGGGATTCCGGTAATTATCAGCTTTTCAGGTATACTGCCTGAAACGTTATTTATAAGATATGCCTCATAGACAGTTTTTCCCTCCTCCTCATTTTCCGATACTCCCCTGACGGCAGTTTTCTGCTCTTCATCCGTCCAGACCACCTTCCCGATATACGCTCCCTGATAGATATGATCATTTGCGCTAAAGGACGGCGTAAAAAGCCCCGTACCCGTGCACGGTATCAAAACCAGATAGTTGTACGGATTCTGCCAGTCTGTAAGCTCGTATGGCTTTTCCGTAATGTCGGCATTCTCTGTTCCGAAATCATCCACATATGTTGCTTCACTGCCCATGCTCCTTATTCCCCGGAAGCCGCTCTCCGGATAATCCTTTGAATAAGCCTTGTAGGAGGTTTTCAATTCACCGCCGTAAAGACCGGCTGCCGTAAAATATCCTTCACTGTCTGTGGTCGCTACCTGTGTTACGGAATAATTGGCATAATCGGGAAACCTTTGTGTTACCGTGACTACAGCTCCCTCTACGGGATATTTCCCGTCAACCTCCCCCTGTCCTTCCGGACCGTTTTCTGCTGTTTTGGCCACAACCCTTCCCTTAAGGGTAAGATTCGAGGGCCTTTCCTTAACCAGAATGCTGATAACCTTCCCGGTTTTATCTATGTTTACTGACGAGGCGTTTTTATCCTCAAGAAGATATTTTTGCCATGGCTCCGCTTCAAAGCAGAATATATCGGCTCTCCATCTGTCATCCTCCGGCAGCGTCTGAGAAGAAAGGAATCTGTACCTTCCGTCTGAGAGCCTGTTTATATATCTTTCCGAACCTCCGTCCCCGAAATCCGCATAAAGATTGTATCCGTTCCCAACTGACGATTGCGTGTCATAATAAATGAGATCATCTGCCGAAATGTCGTAGCTTATCCTGCACTCCTCGACCACGGTGGCTGTTTTTCCATCATTTTCAAAGCCTGTTGACATATATCTTTCAAGATATATCCTTCCTCCCACAGCCTTTTCATGATCGGCATGCGACGGATCCACCGGAGTCCTGCTTAAAACATTTTTTCCGTTTGTGACAGAGCCAAGGGTGGTCCAATCCGAGCCGTCTTCATTAAAAACCAGGTTTACCCCGGCCTTTTCACCCGCCTCAAGACCGGACACATTTAATACCAGTGACCAGTCCACCCTCAGTGTTATGTCTATGCTGTTCGTCCCTGTCACTCTTCCTTCCTTTGTTTCTGTCACGCATAAGCGCAGAAAATACCATTTTTGCTTCAGGAGTTCCTCCCTTGAGGGTATATAGCTGTCATCCTCAGGATTACCGCTTGGGCTTTCAGGTCCTTTTAACGGGTCAAAGGTTCCGGAAATGGTGCCGTCCGGTGAAAGAAGAAGTCCGGGAGGCAGATCATCCATAAAGCTCCTTACCTCGGTCACGCCGCCCTTTGTTGATGTAGTGTAGCCTCTGCCTACAGACTCCCAGGTAAGCTCGCCGCCGTGTTTTGCCTGTGCCGTAAGCTTCATACTGTAGGGCTCGCCCGGACGGACCTTTTCAAGGGTTTTTGTCTTTATCTCAGGATTTGTCTCATCGGTAAATTTATGTACCCCCTCTGCCACATAGGTGTTTTTGCCGCTCGTCTCAACGACTAACCTGTAGGAAAAGCCGTTCATCATAAGTTTGGAATAATCCGTTTTATTTTCAGGGATCAGATGTATCCCCTCAAGGACTGTCATTCCGTTTTTGTCTGTAAGCCGGGGATTGCAAGCGGAAAAATATGCGCAGTCCGAGCTGTAGCCTGCATCATAACCGTTGATTCCATATTCGTATGCAGGCCAGAGCGTCGTCAGATCGGTAAAATCACCGTTGTTATCGTTATCATAGGAGAAGCTTATCCTTGAAATACTGCTTTGTCCCTCCGATGAGGAGCTGTTTCCAAGCCTCAATCCGTCAAGTGTAAGATACAGCTCCTTTTCGGAGCCGAGCCTTACAAGGCTGTCCCTCACATTGCCGTATTCATCGGTTTTATCTGCTTCCGCTGCCGTATAGGACTCACCGGTTTTTCCGTCATAAAAACCTGCTCTTACCGTGCCCTGCTTTGCAGCGCCCCTTATATCTGTGCTGTCAGTTACCGTAACGGGCTTTGTATAATAAAGCCTGTAGTCGGTATTCTCCTTCACTGCGATAAGGATACGGTATCTTCCGGGTCTTATATAATATTTTTTTGAACCGATGGATGTCCTTAGATCAAGATTTGCTCCCTTCTCGGAGCCGTAAATAAGCTTTCGCTCCTCAACCGAGCTGTTTCCTGAAATTGTTATAGACGCCTTATCCTTTCCAAACTGACTGCTTCCCCAGAACCTGTAAAGACTGTCGGGATATTTGAGACTATCGGACGAATCGGAATCTGACCGGTTTATCCACCTGCGGTATTCATCCTTTGGTGATGCGTCCTCTGCCTCTCCATCATCTGCAGGTACCATGTAAAAATATGACTCTATCTGCCTGTAGGTATTATCTGATCCGGTAAAGCCCGGCGAAAAAACGACATTTTCAGAAATATCGAAGGCATAATCCGACCCTTCTTCAACGGTAAATTCCCTGAAGTTTGTATAGGCCGGTTCACCTGTAAAAACAGCATTTTTGTAGATCTTAAAATCCTCAAGCAAGGTGTATCCGCTGTATGATGCAGCCCCCGCCGGCTCTTCTGCACCCGAGCTTTCATTCATCGCCTTATTCTCCGATACTTCGCGGTTTTCTGACACGGTTTCGTTTTCCGACACGCTGTCACCTTCCGGCATAATACCGTTTTCCGTCACCGTATCGACTTCGGGTAAAATACCGTTTTCCGATACCGTATCGCTTTCCGGCAGAGTACCGTTTTCCGAAACATACCGTTCTGCCGGCAGCTGTGAGGCATATACTGTCAGAGGAGGCTCCAAAAACATCACAATGGATAAGACCGCAGCCATAAATGTTCTTTTGCCTGAGTATTTTTTCGTTTTATATGATTTTATTCCGGTCATGAGTTCTGCCCCCTTTAAGATACTTATAAACTGCTCTCTGCTGCTCTATGCAGATTGCCTTTCATTGAATTTTTACTATACGGCAAAAATGCGCCCCCGGATAGGTTTACATTGTGTAAACCCCGCCCGAAAAGCGCAGAAAGTCGGCATCCCTCAATTGTATATTTTTAAAAACAATTTCTGATCAAATCTATCAGTTCTCTTTTTTCCCTCGTTCCGGTCTTCTCATAAAGCTGGTTTAAATATCTGTAAAGCATGGTCCTTGATATGCCAAGTGTATCTGCAAGTTCTGCCCCGGTGGCCTCCGGTCTGTCCGCTATTGCTCTCACCACGTCCTCCTCTCTCGGAGTAAAACGATATTTTTCAGACATTATCAGGAATCTGTCAGACCCTTTATCTGATGTTTCCCTGCTTTGGTGCACGATCCTTAATACCTCTCCCACGGCAAAGACAGAAGAGATCACAAGAAGTATCCCCAAAAGATGGTCAGACAGGGAATCAGGCCTGAAAAAGCGTATCAGCGCAGCACCTAAAATCCCTTCACCTGCCATCACAAGCCGTCCGAAGGCTGCCCAAAGCTCCGCAAAGCCGGTTTTCGGAGCCTCAGACCAGAAAAACACCGTGACACAGGCTATATTAAAGCTCTCAAGGAATATCATCAGGCTGAAGGCATAATCTTTTTCGATTAATGTCGCTGGAAGCATTGCACTTATTACCATTGAGCAAAGTAAGAGCAGGAACAGCTCATGCCTTTTCCCCTTATCAAATATGATTCCGGCCAGAAAATAGGCGGGGATGGCAGAGAGTCTAGCTGCCCCGCTGTAGATTTCCGCCTTCTCGGAATATTCCAGAAGCTGCAGCATATTTAACCTTCCGCTGCAGAGCATGGCAAGAGAAAGGACAAGTACCAGGACAGCAAAGGCTTTTTTATTATTTTTTGTGTTTACTCCCGGATCCTCGTAAGGAAGCATCCTGCCGAACACCCAGTCCTTTGGAGGTTTTATCACCAAGACCGAGATCACAAAAAAGCTTATGACCAGTGATGTGATCAGTACCGGAACGAAATCCAGCACTGTCTGCACGGAAAATTGGAGAAGATTTGCGATCGCAGCGCCCAAAGCCATGAAAAGCCCTTCTCTGGGATTCAAAAACAGACCTGCCGCCGCATAATAATAAACCGCTCCGCCGATATAGCCCAATCCGAACATGGAAATCGCGGCAAGCACATGAACCTCTGCTACTGATGATACAAGATTAAGGCAGATGATGCCTCCGGTAAATAGGATATTACAGAGCATAAGAAGTTCCTTTTTTATCCTTTCGTGTACAATAAACCTGCTTGTTAAGGCGTACACCAGAAATCCGAAGGCCATGACCGTCTCCTTGGCATAGTACCAGAACCCGTCATAGCCGCTGAAGCTGTCTATATAGAAGCTTCCCGCAAACATATTAAACAAAAACAATGCATAGATCAGAATATTCTTCATGCTATCTCCAACAAAAGTTCTGCGTTTTTAACATTTTCAGGACAGATTACTGTTTACCAAAAAAACACCTCAGAATGATTATCCTGAGGTATAATAAATCGTGTATGATTGTCCAAAGACATAATACATCGTGAAACGATTCACCGGGGCACTCCCACGCACAGCAGTCGAAGGAGTGCCCATAAAACATCCAAAGGGATATTTTATCTCTTTGAGAACTGGGGAGCACGTCTTGCGCTCTTTAAGCCGTACTTCTTTCTTTCCTTCATACGAGGGTCTCTTGTGAGAAATCCTTCCTTTTTAAGAACCGGACGGTATTCAGAGTCAACCTGTAAAAGGGCTCTTGAGATACCGTGGCGGATAGCACCTGCCTGACCTGTGTAGCCGCCGCCGAATACATTCACCTGAACATCATACTTTCCGTTGGTAGATGTAGCCTCAAGAGGCTGTCTTACGATGGTCTTTAATGTCTCCATTCCGAAATAATCATCTATATCACGCTTATTTATCGTAATCTTTCCGTCACCGGGAAGCAGATAAACTCTTGCAACAGACTTCTTTCTTCTGCCGGTGCCATAATATCTATCCGTAGCTTTTGCTTTCTTAGCAGCCAATTCCTTATCCTCCTATCATTACTGTTCTGCCTGAATCCAGCCCTGTGACCGGATGAAACTCAGGAGCGTACCTTAAAATTTTAACTCTTCGGGCTTCTGTGCCGCATGTCCATGCTCGGGTCCTGCGTATACATGCAGTTTCTTGAACATCTGCCTTCCAAGAGGTCCCTTCGGGAGCATACCCTTGACAGCCAGCTCGATAACCTGCTCGGGCTTTCTTTTAAGCTTATCCTTAAGGGTCTCTTCCCTGACTCCGCCGACATAGTCCGAATGGGTCATATAAACCTTCTGCTCAAGCTTCTTACCCGTTACTTTGATCTTTTCCGCATTTATTACTATTACATAGTCTCCCGTATCCATAAAAGGTGTGTAGGTAGGCTTATTCTTACCGCGGAGCACCGAAGCGACAGCCGCTGCCAGACGTCCGAGAGTCTGTCCCTCGGCATCCACTACATACCATTTTCTGTCTATGGAAGACGCACTTGCCATGTAAGTATCCATTTTTAATCCTCCAAACAGTCTTTTCCAAATTTACACATCTGCGCACAAATCGGGGCTGTGACTCGTGCGAGAATATATTTTACACCACTTAGCCGCAGGGTGTCAACTGTGAATTTCGAGGCGACAAGCTGTTTGACAAACCGTATATTTATGATATCATATTTCCATCTGATTCGGAGATTCCGATATCATTGGGGTTCTTCCCAAGTGTAATACCATGGTAATTCATTTTTTACATATTACCTTTCGTTTAAGGGGTATTTCAGCCCTTTTCATTTTCTTAATTATTCTAAAGGAGGTCGTATGGCAGATTCTAAGAAAAAATTATTTACCGCCGAAGACATCTTCGGCACACCCAAAACTGATGAAGAGGTGATCGATCTGATCAGGAGACAGCCGGGCGGCTATAAGCTTTACGAAGATATGCCCGCGCATATGCAGAAGCAGCTCGTTTCCTTTCTTTCGGGAAAGGGCAGTCTCGAGCTTTTATATGACGGTTTCTTCCGGAAGATATTTGACCCTTATGTCCATAAGGAAAGAGTCGAAGCACTAATCTCCGCTCTTATCGGGCAGAAGGTTAAAATAAGGGATATCCTTTCGAGGGAAGGTTTCCAAGTGTCCGACAAACACTCCCTTGTCATTATGGATATAATCGTGGAGCTCGAGGACAGGTCATATGTGGACGTCGAGCTGCAGAAGGTGGGATACCGGTTCCCTTCACAGCGTAGTAGCTGCTATGTTTCCGATATGATCATGAGACAATATAATATAAGGAAAAAGGAAATGGGAGAGAAATTCAACTACAAGGATATCTCGCCCGTGTACCTCTTTGTGCTTATGGCGGATTCGCCAAAGGAATTTAATAAACCGGGGCAGTATATACATAAAAGGATAACATCCTACAGCAGTGGTATAAGCCTGCCGGAAACCGCGCAGATAACGTATTTTACGCTTGACACGTTTAAGGAAACAGTGGAAAATATAAGTAACGACCTTGAGGCGTGGCTTACCCTGCTGATAAGGGATGACGCCGAAAGTGTGATAAACCTTGTAAACAAGTACCCTGAATTCGGTGATATTTACAGTGAGGTCGCTGAGTTCAGAAAAGACCCCGCGGAGGTGATAGATATGTTCTTTTCGGCTGCATTGAAGGAGATGGATCATAATACAGAGCTCTATATGATAGACGAGCTGAAGGCTGAGGTGGAGGAGTGGAAGAAGCAGGTAGAAACAGAGAAAAAGAAGGCAGAGGCAGAGAAAAAGAGAGCCGATGCAGCCACCTTGCGGGCTGATAAAGCCGATAAACGCGCTGATGCAGCAGATAAAAGAGCTGATGCGGCAGATAATAGGGCGGATGCCGAAAAGCTGAGGGCGGACAAAGCCGAAGCTCAACTCAAGTTACTTTCGCATAATAACGGACAATGATACATACAGAATAGCTTAATAGTTAAGATGCCGAGATCTTTACGCTGGCTTTTAAGAGATTGGCGGGCGGCTTCGAGCTTTTTGAGGCTAAGGCATAGCGTCCGCGCTCGACATCGGAAATAAACTGCGACGTACACTGCAGCAGCTTTGACAGTCTGTCCTGGCTGATATCCTTCTCATACCTGAGATCTGATATTTTCCCCCATTCGTTTCTTTTCGCTCTCGGTGAGGCTTAAGGAGTCTTTTATGGGCTTTGCCTTTGCGGATTTATTTGTCATATGGATTCACCTATGTTTTCAATGAGACGGAGTTTCAAAAAGAATATATTTTTGGAGCGTCTGCCAATAATTCTTGATAAACTGCCCCGCGGCTTTAGTTTTGCCAAAAACCGCGGGGTGTGATTTACTCTATGCTTTTATAGTCAGTTCATATCCCATTTATTGGCTTAGAATGACTTTGAAAGCACTGTTGACTTCTCCTTCTGAGGATTGATCGTAAACATAATCGCCTTTGACCCTCCGATATCATACTGGTCCTTACCTGTGCTGCTCTTAAGATTAATGACAATCTGAGCCTTCTTTCCGGCATTAGTGTTATTCAGATAGGATACCGCAAAGTTGCCCGAAGCCGCCTTGTAGGTCTTGGATGTCTGTCCCGAGTATACGGTGATTTCTGTAACCTCCGGCTCAACGCCAAGACCCGTGTATGTAGCTTCATACTTCTGCTTTGTATTGTCGCAAACATCCATTTTGTACGTTTCACCATTTGAAGCTACATATGCATTGGATACCGTAAGCACTACCTTAGATACCTTATTAAGATAAGTATTGAAGGTCGGGTCAATCTTTACTCCCTTGTCGCCAAAGTCGTAGCTGCCCTTGCTTCCGTTAGTAAGTGTCACGGTATTTGCCGAAGCCTGATGCGTAGGTGTCGCAATATAATCCGTTTTGTTCTTAAGTACCTTTGTGGTTATACTTCCTGCTGCATCAGCCTGATAGAGCTTAAGCTTCGGATCAAACGTGCCGTTTTCCTTGTACTGCACATCTTCAAGTGTCGCATATAACGCTCCCGCTACAATCGAATTCGCCTTTTGTGCTGCCGCAAGGTCACTTACAGTTGTTATCTTTTTAGGCGCTATGGTGTAATTAAATTTCACTGAACCACTGTAGTTTGAATTGCTGTTCAAGGGTTTAACTGTCACCGTCGCCTCTCCCGCCTTTGTATGATTGGAGAGCGTAAATCTCAAACGATACGCGTCGTCATAGGTCGTAACGTTATTTAATGTTGTAGCAACACCATTCTGCGATACAATTATATTTGTAGGCGTACCATTGATGTTTGCTCCGTCAGCTGCAACCGCACTCGCGGAAATCACCGTCTGGTTAAACACCTTCTTAAGGTTTGCCTTATTGATGGTGTAGGTAAGCTTTACAGTACCGATATACTTGCCCTTACCGGTAATGGTGTAGGTATATTTATTCGCATCCTGAGGAGCATTATGATATCTTGTATGGCTTCCCAAGGGCCAACCATTTACCTGATAGTCTTTACCCGGCGTTAATTTATCCCCGGAAACAGCGATTATAGTCGCCTTGCCGTTATAATCCCTCTTTGCGGGAGCCGCGGTGTATTTGCCGTTTTCACTCACTTCAAGCTTGAACTGGTTCTTATTGAGCTTCACTCCTCCGGAAACCTGAACCTTGATAAACTTGGATGAGCCGAAGATATTGTTCTCCAGAGCTTTGTTATTAGCAACAAGCTGGATATACATTGTTCCGGCATTTGTTGTATCCGTCCCGTCTCCGTTATCACCGGTAGTATCCAATGTAGCTCCCTTTGCGTCCTGATAGATATATGCCGTATACCAGTCCTTATTAACCGTTGTCTTTCCTATGGTAACGGATTCAATGAACGCATTGGCTGAAACAGACTTACCTTCGGTATAAGCGGGAACCGGTTTTTTAAGCTTCACCTTTGCCTTTGACATTTCAAGTACATTTGCGGAAATTACCTTAAACTGTCCCTCGCTCGACCCTGCGGTAAAGTAATCCACATTCGATGTCGTACTTCCCTTTGCCACAAAATATGAGGGAATAGTGCCGGTATAATTATTCACACCTGTCACGGTAAGCATATAGCTTCCCGCTCCGGCTACTGCCGAAACTTTTTCCCAATATCCGTTTCCGCCTTCATCGGTGGTGTACTTGTAGAGCTGCTCGACATAATCTTTCTTTTCACCCTTCTTTAAGGTGAGGGTCTTGTAGTTGTTCTTGGTCGTATACCAATACTTGTCCTGCAATACCTTGTAGTTCAGCTTCACCTTACCATTCTTGTCAGCCTTGTAAGCCGTGTTGAGACCGTTTATATCAGCATCATAGTAATAAATCCCCTGCCTTGACGTGTTATATGTAGCATCATATACACCTCTAAAATACTGCGTTCCCGTCCCATCATAATCATATAAGTTCATTGGCAGTATATTGTAATACGCGGTAAGCGCCATTCCCTTATAATCGCCCTTACCTGTGACAATTACCTGCGGTCTCTTTTTATCCGCGGTATAAAGAGGTTCATACTTGCCTGTCGCTGAATCATATTTCACGGAAGCATTCTTATTGTTGAGATACTTAACCGTATAATCCTTGCCTAATACAAGCTTATAATTCTTTTCCGTATCCGTTATGGTAAGTACAAGGTCTTTAATATTGCTCACATTTTCCTTTTTTCCGCCGTCCCTTGAAAGGAAATGTGAACGTCCGTCATAGGTGACAGGTCTGATGGAAGTAGCCTTAACTGTACCGCCTCCGGTCACGCTGATGGTAACAAGTCCGGTTATAACAACATCATTTCCACCGAGATACATACCGTTTGTAATGCTTGATGAACTAGTATTACTTCCTACATACCAGCTTAACGTTGCACCCTCAGGTATGAATCCATTGAAGCTTGTTGTATATGCATTATTCCACCCGGTCAAATTTCCACTCGAATTAATCTCGCACTGCGAAACCGCCGAGCTGCTTCCATTGTACTCGATATAGAAGGTCGCATAATACACAGCTTCTACGTTTATGGTCGCTTTCGTTTCTACAACCTCAAAATTGTCCTTGTATGCAGTCTGCAAACCATAGCTGCCCTTCTTTATCGCCACCGTATAAGTACCGGGTATATCGTAATCAACGCCCGAATCATCAATCCTGTAGCCTACTCCGTTTTCCACAGCATTTGCAGAAAGCATCGTAGTGGCGGGAAGGTTCGGCGAACCGGCATAATTAGCTCCGCTGTCATAGAGGCTTGCCGTCACATCATCTACCTTATTTGATGAGAGGTCATTTGCAGAAAGAGCCTTGCCTCTCTTGGTAGTCATAGACTTTGAGGATGTCAGCTTAATCTTTCTCGGTGAGATTGTAACAGGAAGAACCGCCCACGCCACTGCATTCTCTGCCTCCACATTTCTATCCGTATTTTTTTCATATCTCGCCTCTGCTACAACATAAACTGTCTTGCCTGCATTAAAGCTCTGGAGATTTCCTACTTTCGAAGTAATACCCGTAAAATCAGCATTCGAAGATACACTCTTCACCTCATCGGCAGAAGTGGTGTATTTATAATAAACCGTGTAATGATCTGTCGAAATCGTGTTTCCACTCGCTTGCAAAGATATCTTCAAGAGTTTGTCAACCTGAGCGCTCGCTTCTCCGCTTGTCGCACTCTCGCCATATTCAATAGCTGCGGTATTGAGAGTAAGAGCAGCCTTATCATCTTTGC
>JAGBOJ010000031.1 GCA_017633935.1 Lachnospiraceae bacterium
AATAAGAGGAAGGAAGATACCCAGTGATTTATAGAGCGAAGGCATCGACTTCTTCATAAACATTTCCACGAACTGTACCAGAGCCGCTATGATAAGGATAAACACAACGGTCTGCAGATATCCTATATTAAGCGGGTCTAAGATCAGCTTCTGTATGGGCCATGTGACCGCAGTGGCGAGGGTCATAACGAAGGTTACCGCTATACCCATACCCTTGGCGCTGCCAAGATCCTTTGATACTCCCAGAAAAGGGCATATTCCCAAAAACTGCGCCAGAGGATAATTGTCCACAAGCACCATGCTTATTATGATAATAAATAATGCTCCTATATGAGACATCACTTATCCTCCTTTCTGTCGCACCCGTTTTCGGCGGCCTTCTTCTCGGCATCAGTACAGCTTCCCGCAAGCGCGCATCCCGCGCAGGCGAAATCCTTTCTTATCTTACTCTTGTCCTTTGTAAAATAATGAACCGCTGCCATCACCAGCGCGTATACGAAAAATCCTCCCGGCACCATCGTCATTATGCTCATGCCCGGGATAAACCTTGAAAAAAGAGGTATTCCCTTAAATCCCTTTGCCAGTCCGAACCAGTCACCCGCAAGATAGGAGCCTGTACCGATTATCTCCCTTATAGTACCCATTATACAGAGAGTAAGGGTAAAGCCGAGTCCCATCCCCAGTCCGTCAAGTGCCGAATCTACGGGGCTGTTCTTGCTTGCAAACATCTCTGCCCTTCCGAGGATTATACAGTTTACGACTATCAGCGGAAGATACAGACCCAATGCCTGATAAAGCGGCTGCACATACGCCTGCAGGAGCATCTGCACTATCGTGACAAAGCCCGCTATCACGGTGATAAAGCAGGGTATCCTGACCTTATCGGGTATGAGATTTCTGATAAGGGAAATAACAATATTTGAGCATACCAGCACGACAGTCGCCGCAAGCCCCATTCCGAGTCCGGTCTCAAGCGATGTTGAGGTCGCAAGAGTCGGGCATGTGCCAAGCACAAGCACAAGTACCGGATTTTCTTTTATGATACCGTTTGTAAATATCGCACTCTTACTTTTTTCATTCATTTTCCGGCATCCTCCTTAAACTGCTCCAGAGCCGCATACACTCCCTCGTGTATGGCTGTTCCCGTAACCGATGCTCCGGTTATATATTCAAAATCCGTTTCCTTTTTTACATTTTCACTGTCAAGAAAGCTCCTCCCCACATACTGGGCAAGATAATCCTTATCGTGATCCTTTGTACCCACACCCGGTGTATCCTGATGATCCGTCACGGAGACACCCGTAACGCTTCCGTCACCTGATATCCCGACCATCATTGTCATCTCTCCGCCGAAGGAGGTTGACTTCACGGTATATACATAGCCCGCACCGTTATTTGCCTTAAAGACCTCAACCACTTCCGCTTTCTCATTTACTGCAAGGCCGTCTGACTCACCCGTCACATCCGTAAAGTCATCCGCTCCCGAAAGGAGCTCCATCCTTGTCTGCCCTGCCGCCTTCTCCTGATTTATCTTTATTACGGGAGCCGATACATAATCCGTGACCGCAAGTAATGCTGTAGTGACCGCGCAGATCACAGAAAGGATTATGACCGGATAAACATATTCCCTGAAATTGCCTTCCTTAGCCATTTGCCCCCTCCTTTGCCTTCTTCTTTTCCTCCCTTGCCCTCTGCGTCACGCCGTAATAGCTGTCTATCGTGTATTTATCGATGAGCGGGGTCATGATATTCATAAAGAGTATCGCAAAGGACGCTCCCTCGGGGTATGAACAGAAAAGCCTGATCACCATTGTAAAAAATCCGCAGCCGATTGCGTAAATGATCCTTCCCTTTTTCATGATCGGGCTCGTCACATAATCCGTTGCGCAGAAAAACGCTCCGAATACCACACCGCCCGAAAGCAGATGGAAAACTGACATATAAAGGGCGTTTGCACCCTCCTGCGGGACTATCAGATAATAGATCATCGAAAAAACGAACACTGTACAAAGATATACCACAGGTATCACCGGAGATATCACCTTCATTGCGATAAGGAAGCTCCCTCCTATGAGTATGGCTATGATACAGGTCTCACCGAGGCTTCCTCCCCTGTTTCCGATCAGAAGGTCTGTAAGCGAGGGGAGACCCGCAATTCCCGAATCCGTAAGGATGCCAAGCGGCGTTGCGCCCGTTATCGCATCCGTTCCGTTTGCCATCTGAAAATTAGTGTATCTCCATGTGGTCATGCTTGAGGTAAATGAAAGCAGCAATACTATACGCCCCACTATGGCAGGATTGGCTATATTTTTTCCTATGCCTCCGTACAGACATTTAACTATGACTATCGACACAAAGCAGCCTATAAGCGCCATCCATATGGGAAGCGTTGGCGGCAGCGTAAGGGCAAGTATCGCTCCCGTAACAAGGCTTGAGCGGTCCTTTACTGTATTTTCCCTGTGCATGAGCCTGTCGTAAGCATATTCGCACAGGGCTGAGAATGCCACGCACGAAAGCAGCAGGCAGAGTGAATACAATCCGAAAAAGATCACTCCCGCAATAGCCGAAGGCATGAGCGCCATAAGCACAAATGTCATCGTCTTTTTAGTATCAAGTGTAGTTACTATATGAGGTGAAGATGACACCCTGAGATCATCATGAAAATTCATATCAGACATTGTCTCCCGCCTCCTTTACAAGCGCCTTTGAAAGCTTATTTATAAATGCCAGCGGCCTGTGTGCCGGGCATACGAAGCTGCAGCTTCCGCATTCCATGCACTGCATGACCTGCAGCTCCTTAAGTCTTTTTACATCCCTTGCCTCGTACGCATCGGCATATGCCGTCGGTATCAGATGGAACGGACATCCCTCGTGACACCTTCCGCAGTTTATACAGGCGCTCTCTTCCGGTATCCATGCCTGAGCCTTTGAAAAAGCAAGGATCGCATTATTGTTTTTGATAAGCGGCATCCTGTCGCTGTAGACCGCCCTTCCCATCATGGGACCGCCCATAAGAATCTTTACGGGCTCCTCGGTATAGCCTCCGCAGAATTCCATTATATCCTTTATCCTTGCTCCTATTGGTGCCAAAACATTCTTGGAATTTCTCACGGCATCACCGTCCACGGTTATCCTCTTTTTAATGAGCGGCATTCCGTCCTTTAAATACTGACCCACGAATGCCGTGGAGGTGATATTCATAACGATCACGCCCAATGCCGCCGGCAGCACTCCGGCATCGCATTTCTTGCCTGTGATCTCCTGTATAAGGACACGCTCCGCTCCCTTGGGGTATCTGGCAGGCATGGGGAATACCTTGATTTTGCTTATCCCTCTTTCCTTTAAGAGTCTGTTGAAATTATCTATCGCATCCTGCTTATTATCCTCGATCGCAATATATCCGTCCTCGGCTATAAGCCACTTCATTACGGCAAGCATACCGTCTATGACATTATCGGCATCCTCCAGCATCGTCCTGTGATCCGAAGTGATAAAGGGCTCACACTCCGCGCCGTTTACTATGAATGTGTCGATATCGATGAGATTTTTGGGATTAAGCTTGACCCATGTGGGAAACGCGGCTCCTCCCAGACCCACCAGCCCGCTTTCTCTCATTGCCTTTATAAAGCCCGGCTGGTCATCTATGACAGGCGCCTTTATGCCCTCCGCGACCTCCTGCTTTCCGTCTGTCTCTATGGTCACATAGGTATCAGTACCGCCCATGGCATTTCTCATTGTCTCAATGGCGGTAACGCTGCCCGATACGCTTGAATGTACCGGAACGCTCAAAAACGCCTCGGCATCCCCGATCTTCTGTCCCACAAGTACCCTGTCGCCTTTTTTTACGAGCGGCTTGCAGGGCGCGCCTATATTTTCCGACATGGAAATGCTCACCACCTCGGGCACCGGCATCACCTCTGTCGGACTTTGCGCGGTATTCTTATAATGCCCCGCTTCTATACTCGGAAGCTTCCTGTTTCTAAAAAACATTTGTCTACACTCCTGAATGATCTATATTACATCACATATTTCCGGCATCCCGGATAAGCACTGCTCAGCACCCGCAGAATGAAAATTTAAGTACCAGCTTTTTATTGTTGTTTATCATATGCTCGGGCTTGGTCCTTGCTCCCCATGTATCATCGCCTGCGATACCCATCTGGGCAAGTCCGACTCTTGCATATGTATAATCTGTCTCCGGCAGCTCAAAGCTGTGCGTAGCGCAGTCTATCTCATGAGGCGAATAAGGCAGTACCGAAAGGCTTAAGCTTTCTCCGTCAAATCTTATGCCTCTCCCGGTATCGTCCGTAAGTTCAGCATATCTCACACCCGTCTTATTCCCGCACTCCTGCGGTACGAGGTATTTAGCCATATTGTCCGTGACCTTACCCCTGTACACCGAAAGCTTTGCGTGGTTTTTATCAATATAAGTCTCTTCCGGGCCGAGTCCGTACCATCTCATATTTGAAAGCGCCGCATCAAAGGTAAACAGCACACTGAATTCCGGAAGCTCTCCTATTTCAGCGCTTTTATCCATCTCAAGCTTTACATCTATCACTCCGTCGGCATACACGGTGTAGGTGAGTTTGCAGTCCTTTGCCGGTTTTGTCGGAAGATGATATGTGTACTCGATCGATACGCTCTCCTTGTCCTCGGTTATCCTATAAGGATCGTACATAACCATCCCGTTCTTTGCGGTATATTTATGGGTCAGATACATGCTCGCTATCTTCCACTGACCCGCCCTGAAGGGCAGCAGATTTGCCATGTCGTTTTCCGTCATAGGACGCCAGAAATTGGGCTTGGGAGCTCTTTTTATCAGCTCCTTTCCGCCATATACATAAGAGACAAGCCCTCCTGTACTTTCGGAAAACAGCGCCTCAAAACCGTCTCCTCTGACTCCGAGGTTGCACATTCCGTGTGTAACCTTCATTGAAGCCATACTGTGGGGCTTTTGCACCCGTTTTCCCGATATAAGCTGCCCGAACGCGATCTCGTGTCCGGCATCCGCCCAAAGCTCGGGCTCCCTTAATACAAATGAAACCGTAAGCACATTTTCACCCGGTATATCAGGCATTATATCCGGTATGTCGAATTTCTTTTCCGAAAGCGGCGGCACGGCATAGGTCTGCTTCATTGAAAGGACATATTCCCCGTCGTGCTCCACGATGAGCCTGCAGTCGTAATCAGCCGTATTCTTAAAAAGCGAATTGTTTTTTATGACCATCTTGTTTTTGGTAAAGCTTATCCTTATCGGACTGTAATTGTACTTTACCTCCTGCATCTTCGGCGAAGGGTCGCGGTCCTTACCGTAGCAGATACCGTTGCCCGAAAAGCTGCCGTCATTCGGTCTGTCATCAAAATCCCCGCCGTATGCCTGATATTCCTTACCGCTGCGGGTAAAAGCCGTAAGAGACTGGTCTATATAATCCCATATGAACCCTCCCTGATAAAGAGGCTCGCTGTCCGTATAGTCGGTATAGATATACATTCCGCCGCAGGAATTACCCATTGCGTGCGTATATTCGCAGCTGATCGCAGGCTTTGTCCTGTCTTTTTTAAGATGCTCCTTCAATGCCTCCACCGTCACGTACATGGTGCTGTAGACATCGGTGGTATCGGGATATCTGTTATCGTTGACCACACCCTCATAATGCACAAGACGGGTTTTATCCCATTTCTTTATGGCATCATACATCTTTTTCATATTTTTTCCGCCGAAGGACTCGTTTCCCAGAGACCACAGCAGGATACAGGGATGGTTCTTATCCCTTTCATACATATTCCTGAGTCTGTTCAATACAGCCTCGGTATATTCCGGTCTGTCCCCGGGCACTGCGTAGCTTACCGGACGCAGCTTTCTCATAATGGGGTCCCATGTGCCGTGAGTTTCAAGATTTGTCTCATCTATCACATAAAGCCCCAATGCGTCACAAAGCCTGTAGAAATAAGTCTGGTTGGGATAATGACAGGTCCTTACGGCATTTATATTGTTCCTTTTCATCGTGATAAGATCCTTTGTGATCTCATCCTTTCCTATCGCCCTGCCCTTGTCGGATGAAAACTCGTGCCTGTTCACACCCTTAAACACTATGCGCTTTCCGTTGAGACACATGATATTGTCGATAAGCTCAAACCGCCTGAATCCCACACTGTCCGTTGCTATCTCAACAGTCTTTCCCTGCTTGTCCTTAAGCTTTACCATCAGTGTGTAAAGGTTCGGAGCCTCCGCGCTCCATTTAAGAGGGTTCTTAACCTTGAATTTCAGGGTTTCCTCCTGTTTTAAGGATCTTGTCTCGGATATGATCTCTTCCATCTGATGGGAGAGCACTATCTCGGCCTTTGCAGGCGCCGAAAGGTTAAGCTCAACGATAAGCCCTGCATCCTTATAATCATCGTCAAGCTCCGTGATGACCTTCATATCATTGACATGAAGCGAGGGTACGGTATAAAGATATACATCTCTGAAGATACCGGAAAATCTGAAGAAATCCTGATCCTCACACCAGCTTCCGGCAGAGTATTTAAAAACGAAAGCGGAAAGCTTGTTTTCCCCTTTCCTGTCGATAAATTCCGTAAGATCGAATTCCGATGGAGTAAAGGTATCCTCACTGTATCCGATATAATGACCGTTTAAGAAAAGCGCTACGGCACTTTCCACGCCTTCAAAGCAGATGCATACGGGGCCTTTCTTCATACTCTCCGGCAGTGTAAAATATTTTGTATAATGTGAGACCGGATTATATATCTTAGGTACCTCCCCCGGCTTTACATCCTCATGACCGTCCCACGGATACTGGGTGTTAACATACTGCTTTTTTCCGTAGCCCTCCATCTCGACACAGGCCGGAACCCTTATATCCTTCCATCCGTGACAGTCATAATCCTTTTTATAAAAGTCCTTTATAGCGGCATCGAAATTATCCGTATAAAAAAACTTCCAGTTACCGTTAAGTGAAAACCTAAAGTCGCTCTCATTTGCCTCAAGAGCCTTCATATCCTCAAAATACATATGATCCGAATGGGGAGGTATCCTGTTCTCTTCAAAAAATTCCGGATCTGCAACCCTTTCAAAATCAAATTCTGCCATTATCTTCCCTCCTCAGCCGGAAACCTTTTCAAAATCGGAAGCCGGATGCTTACAGATCGGACAGATAAAGTCTTCGGGAAGCTCCTCTCCCACATATTCATAACCGCATATCTTACAGCGCCAGATCGTCTTTCCGTCATCTGTCTTTCCGACCTTTTCCGGCTTGGGCTTAATATTGCTCTGATAATATTCATAGGTTGCCGAAGGAGTATCGCTTAAGACCTCCATATCGGTGACACGCGCGATAAACAGTGTATGGCTTCCGAGATCAACGGTGCTTTCCACCTCCGCGCTTATGTAGGCATTTGTTCCCCTTGTGATTATCATCGTATCGTTTGCCGCTCTTTTGCAGTCGGTAAATTCAGCGAATTTGTCCACATCCCTTCCCGACTGGAATCCGAAATGCTTAAAAATCTCAAAATCCGCAGCCTGACTTAAGATTGAAACCGTAAACCTGCGTGTTTCCATCACAAGGTCATGCGTGTAATTTGCTTTATTTATCGCCACTGAAATGCGGTTGGGGTCGGACGTGACCTGTATGGCCGTATTCGTAATGCAGCCGTTATCCTTATCCCCTCTCCTTGCGGTCACCACAAAAAGTCCGTAAGACAGTTTATACATAGCTTTATTATCCATATGCGTACCTCCCTTGATAAATCCGTATTGGTTATAAACACCATTAAATATATCATAAATCCGCCTGTTTTTATATAGCTAAAGGAAACGAATTTATTCGTTCACTATATATTACCGTTTTAAACTGATCCGGGGCACTGCCGCTTTTATTACGTCAGTGCCCCGTTATACTTTCATAAACGGTCTTTTTCAAGATCCGTTTCATTTCTTTTTATCTACAAAGAAGGAATCGATCTTATTTATCTTTCTCATATTGACGGCATATTTATTTGCCGCCTTTACCGAACTTTTGCTGTCCTTCAGCTTTCCCCTGCGGTTCTTAAGGAATCTTTCCACGGCTTCCTTGCTGCGTAATTCTTCGGCCTGTACCTTCACGCTCTTTTCCGTGATCTGTGAAATCAGCTCCTGAAGCTGTCTGATCTCATCCTTATGAGCCTCTTTATTATTTATAAGCTCTTCCCGGACCTTGGCATATACCGACTCAAATCCGTCATCCAGTTTATCAAGCTCGCCGATAAGCCTTCCCTTTTCCTCAAGGTTCTTTTCAAGTCCGTCCATGTCCGGCTTTTCCTGCTGTATCATTTTTATCTGCTCTTCATCCAGTCTCAAAGCCTCGTCCAATAATTCGATTTTTTTCTGCTGGCTCTCTATGAGCATCTGAATATAAGCTGTATCTGACATTTACGCCTGCTTTTCCATGGGCTGTGTTCCGGCAGCCTTCATAACCTCTTTCCATGTATCACGGAGACTTCTGATGTGTGTAACACACTCTTCAAGAATTTCCCTGTCTTTTCCGATGTTGGCTTCACGAAGTCTTCTTAATACGTAAGTATAGATATTATTGAAGTCATTTGCAACCTCATACTTGAAATCAAGTGTAGTCTGGAATTCTATGATTATCCTCTCGGCCTTCTTGATGTTTGTGTTCGCCTTGGCGATATCCTTGGCATCTATTGCCATGATGGCTATGTTACAGAACTTGATGCATCCGTCATAGAGCATCAGTGTAAGCTCTGCGGGAGAAGCGGTAAGTATTTTGCTGTTATTGTACTGCTGATATGCGCTTGCTGCTTTCATATTGGTTCCCTCCGTTATTTTCAAAAATCCTTGGCTTTATTTGTATCCTGTTTTTTATTTCATTTGCCTTACACTCATTATATCGGTCACAGCCCGGATTTTATTTAGTGCTAAATTGAAAATTTTTCAAAAAAAAATCGGACCCCCGTATTAAAGGAGGTCCGATCGCTTTGTCCTTATTACGATATGCCCATAAGTCCCGCAAGCGCATTGGATTTTGAATTCATCTTTTCCATTGCCGACTCCATTGCAGCGAACTTATCATACCATTTGTCCTCGTAATCCGATACTCTCTCTTCTTCCTTCTTTATATCCTCTGTATATTTATCATATTCCTTCTGCAGGGCTTTATCGTCATACATACTGTAGACACTTCTGTATTCCGAGGTCTGCATCTGCTTTGTCATTGTCTTATATACGTTTCCGGTCAGATTCTTAAAGAAGTTCCTAACCTGATCCAGGTTATCCGTAATGGCACTTCTGAGCAGATCCGTATTGGAAGCAGTATTTGTATCATCCTTGTTTCCGTCTATATGAAGCGCGTACTTCTCGTTATCGGCAGCCTCAAAATAACTCAGCGTACCTATACCGAAGCTTGAAAGCGTGAATTTCTGCCCGTCTATTTCTATGCCCTCCGAAAGACCGTTTCTTAAGGTATCTAAGGCAGCCTTGAGATTATCATCCCTTCTTAAAAGAGAATCCTTTATCTTGGTCTCCCATTTTTCCACCTCCTCATCCGACATCGATTCCTTTTCCTCGTCGGTCAGAGGCTTGTAATCCCTGGCACTTTTGGCATTATAGAGCTTGGACATTTCGTTTACGAGCTCATTGTATTCCTTTAAGAAATCCTTTATGGAATCATAGATGCCGTCCACGTCCGTCTCGGTCGATACATTGGTGGTCGTATAGATCTTCTCGCCGTCCACCTCCGTATAATCGGATACCTTCGCTGCCGTGATCGAAAGTCCGTTTATGTTAAAGTTATTTGAAGAAGAAGAAAACTCCGCTCCGTTAAGCTCTATAACCGCATCGCTTGCCTCTATCCTTTTGGCATCGCTTCCCACAAGCTTGAGCTTATTAAGGAAGCTGTCCTCATTCGCCGCAGCCTCGGTATAATTTCCGTTTTCATCCATTGCCTCAATGGTAAACTTCGATGCCAGTCCCGATTCCTTTGCGCTCAGGAAAAATCTCTGGTTTTTCTCGTCATAGCTCGCATTTATACCGGCTTTTGCAAACTCCGATGCTATCTTGTTCATATTCATATCGGCAGTTATGGTTATCTCGGTATTCTTCACATTATCACCGCTGCCGATCTTTATATTGAACTTCTTCTCGGTCTCACCCGCATCCAGAAACTGTGATGCCGCGGAAGCCGAACTCGATCCCTCGATCTTTCCTCCGGTGATATATTCGGATTTTGCGAGACTTTTTACCGCCAGTGTCTGTACGCCGTTTACGGCCGTTCCGTCAGCAGACACTGAAGC
>JAGBOJ010000032.1 GCA_017633935.1 Lachnospiraceae bacterium
ATTTAAGGTCATAGGGATAATACTGGAAAAAAAGATGATATTCTCCCTTATAGGGTGCAAAGCCGTTCGGATCGTTGATCCAGCCTGCTATCGCGGTCATATGAAAAAGCGGCCTGTCTCCCTGCGCTTTATAAAGCTGCTCTTTCTCATAGCTTCTTGCCTTTTCCAAAAGCTCCTTAGCCATTACCCGGCTCCTTTCCGCAAAATGCCTGTTTCGTAACTACAGTTACAGAAAATGCAGCTATTTATTGTGTTTTCTGTAACAGTCATCATATGCTTTCAAAATAACCGCATCCGCTATTCCTGTCAACTTTTATTAAAATTCGGTTCCGCAACGTTATAATTCAGGTTACAATTCAGCACTTTACCAGTGGCTGATGTCTTAAGCGGCTCAAATGACGGCATATCACCGGTAATTGACTTCATCCCAACATCATGCTATATTATTCAAGTTGTCAGGGGAGCCCTGCTTTGTAGAAATACTGACAGGCGCTGAGATTTAACCCTTATTACCTGAACCGGACAATACCGGCGTAGGGAGACAAGAGTTTAATTTTCGCTCCCCTCCTTTAATCTATGTATCTCAAAGGAGGATTTTTTATGTCAATGTTTGTAAATGCCGCCGAAGACGGCTCCTACTCACTTAACTCTACGGGCATCGCCGCGGTCATCGTACTGATCGTACTTCTTTTGGTCATCACAGGTTTTTTTAAGGACCACGATAAAAAGGTCGCCGAAAAAGCTTACGAA
Source organism: Lachnospiraceae bacterium (assembly GCA_017633935.1). Lineage (GTDB taxonomy): Bacteria > Bacillota > Clostridia > Lachnospirales > Lachnospiraceae > NK4A144. The sequence goes on from JAGBOJ010000032.1 coordinate 751, forward strand.
AAGGGAAGGAAAAGCGTATTTTCCGTACGTCAGCTCACCTTTTCAGCCATAGGCACAGCTCTGGCATTTGTGCTTTCATATGTTAAGATCTTTCATATGCCGTGGGGCGGCTCCGTAACCTTATGCTCCATGCTCTTTGTGGCGCTCATCGGTAACTGGTACGGCTTGAAGATCGGTCTTATATCCGGCTTCGTCTACGGCTGTCTTCAGTTTTTACAGGGAGGCGGAAGCTACATCCTTGACCCTCTCCAGGCCGGACTTGATTATTTCTTTGCCTTTACCGCCCTCGGTCTTTCCGGAGCCTTCAAAAATCTGAAAAAAGGCAGTCTTCCTGTCGGCTATACCGTTGCCATAATCGCCCGCGGAGCACTTCACTCCATAGGCGGGTATCTTTACTGGATGGACTATATGCCCGATAATTTCCCTTCTTCACTTGCCTCTGTCTATCCCATCCTTTATAATTATGCATATATACTTGCTGAAGGAGTCATCACTCTTATCGTGATCTCACTTCCGCCGGTGCGTAAGGCGCTTATAAAGATAAAGGAGCTTGCAACGCAGTAAGTAAAATGGATTTTTATGCGGGGATCGAAAATTTCAACAGGATACGTTCAAACATAATCTTTGAACTGGTCAATCTTAAGCTCAACGCAGCTTCTCTTGCAGACTGCGTTTATGATGAGGTTTACGATCTCGCAAAGGTTTACATAATATTAACCTTCGATAAAGACGATCTGCCGGCGGTAACAAGAATAAGCAAAGCGGTCCTTTCAAGCTGGCAGATCGAAATGAGCGATCTAAGGGCTGTTGCCTCTCTTAATACCGAAAGACTTCTGCCCTCCCGTATCGAACTCTTAAGCGGGATGTTCAAGCGCAATTCGGATATCGATATCTACATCTGCTCAAATCCGAGGCAGTATCTCGGGGCCTCCGTGATGCTCTATGAAAGCCGGCCCTTACAGACCTTTGCAAAGAACAAAAAAATGAATCTGCTCATCATCCCCTGCAGCATACACGAGCTGCTCGTCGTTGAGGCAAAGGATTACATAGGTATCGAAAAGCTCCGGGATGTGATGCGTGAATTCAACGAAAAGACCAATAAGCGCAGCGAGGTGCTTTCTTCAAACATCTACAGATATATGCAGAAAAACAGGGATATCGAGATGATGGCATCCTACGAAAGCATGTTCAGGACTTATTCTGTATAGCTCAAGGCTTTTTATAACAGCAGATACACCGCAGCATTGGCGCTGAGGTGCATTATATACGGGACCGTGAATCTGTGATCCTTATGATAAAAATAAGCAAACAGAAGCCCCATTAAAAAGGCATAGATAAACTGGATCACATTCATATGATAAATACCGAACACAAGTGAGGATATGACCGCTGAGGGCATAAATCCGAGTTTTTTTTCAAGAAAATTAAACAAAAAAAGCCTGAATACAGCCTCTTCCGCTAAAGGGGCAATGATCACAAAAATAAGTATGCCCGTATACAGATCATAGCGCTCTAAAACAGGTTCAAAATCCGTGGCATAGGCAGGAAAGAGCTCCATAAGGCCCGAATGATTTATCGCAATATTAAGCAGGAGCCCGCTTAAAGCCGCTATCACACCATATCCGATTGTCCTCAGTACATTATCTTTTTTTTTAATCAATTTTATTTTTATTTTATAAACTGTTCACGAACTGAACACAGTTAGTGATTATAATGAAACCATAATAAAAAAGCTTACAAGAATGTTTTGGATATTCTCCCCAATATACTCTCCTTGAAAAAGGCGGCAAAAACCGCCTTTTTCTATTTTCCTATTTTTTCCTATCTTGCGCCCTTTCTGAAAAGCACTATCCCCACAGTCATAAATATAAGCCTGATATCAAGGAGCAGCGACCACTGGTCTATGTATTTAAGATCCAGCCTTACCACCTCCTCAAAATCGCTGATATCGGATCTGCCCGAAACCTGCCAGAGTCCGGTGATGCCCGGTCTTATGGAAAGCCTCCGCATATGATAGGCTTCATACTGCTCGTATTCATCCACCGTCGGCGGTCTCGTCCCCACAAGGCTCATATCCCCTTTAAGGACATTTAAGAACTGGGGAAGCTCATCTATGCTGCTCTTCCTTAAAAATCTTCCCACCGGAGTGATGCGGGGGTCGTTTTCCATCTTAAACATAAGCCCCTGCATCTCGTTATCCTTCATAAGCTCTGCCTTGCGTTTCTCGGCATCCTGATACATGGATCTGAATTTATATATCTTAAACCTTCTTCCGTTTATACCCACGCGCGTCTGCGAAAAAAACACGGGTCCCGGGGATGTGAGCTTTATTACAGGTCCGAAGATCAAAAAGCAGATAAAGCAGATAAAAAGCCCGACTATGCTCCCCACTATGTCCATAAGTCTCTTTAAGAAAAGCTCAAGCCAGCCGAACTTAACCGGCATATAAGAGATTACGCTGTATTCCCCGAAGCTCCTTATAGTCTTCTCCCTCGTATCAAGATTATACATATCAATATTCAGATTTACCGTGACACCCATCTGTTCAAAGCCTAAAATAAGCTTTTTCAGGCTGAATTCATAGGTGTAGGGTATGTGGATAAAGACCTCGTCATACACATTCTCCCTGTGCGTATCAAGATAATTATCCTTGTTTCCGACTACCGGTATACCCTCTATCCTCTTTCCCACACAGTCAAAATCGATTATCGTGATACAGGATATATTTATAAGATTGCCTCTGTTATCCTGTATCTTGCGGACTATCTTCGGTGCCTCGTTCTTAAGCGCCACGAGCATTATATTTGTCGCATTTATGTCATTGCCCGCCACCTTTAACAGAAATTCCCTGTATATAAAGCGCAGCACGGTATTGATGATAAGCAGCCCGAGATAGAAAAAGCCCACGAAATAACGGGATATAAGACCTGCCGTCTGCGTGGCAAACAGATAAAAGATCCCCATAACGGCCATGATCGTCACATTCTGGAATACATAGATGATATTCTGGAATCTTCCCGCCGAAAGGAAATAGTCCTGTTTTTTCCGGTTTATCATAAAGGCTATCAGACAGATAACCTCAAATATCACAAAGGTCGTCGAATACAGATAGGTTGAAAACCATTCCCTGTTATCGTCAAATCTTATCATACCTGCCGCAAAATAAGCCAAGAGCACGCTCAGCATGTCAACGAAAAGAAGCAGGGTTATCCTGAATTGTCTGGAGCGCAGCAGCATAAAAATATCTCCTTTACAAAAATCCTTTATATCTTACCATATCACAAACCTGTCCTCCACGGGAAGATACATCGCATCCCCCTCATTTACGTCATAGGTTTCGTAAAATTCCTCAAACTGCTGCACAGGCACATTTGTCCTGAGATAATTTAAGGGATGCTCGTCAAGCTGAAGCATTTCAAGCTCATCCGAATAAGGCATTATCGAGGCATTTAACTGCGCATATTTCCTGAAAAAGACATCATAATCAAAGTCAGCCTCATTTTCCGCCATCTTAAGCGCGCACTGGAGCCCCGTCATATCCGCTGCCAGCTCCGTATCTATGACGCTGCCCCTTACATGATACGATCCGAACGGAACTATCGTATCCATATGATCCGACAGCTTTTTTATCCTTTTGTCAAATTCCTTTTTATCCTCATCGCTCCACCAGTTTTTCAGATTTCCTTCCGCATCGTACTGGGCTCCGTTAGAATCAAAGGAATGGGATATCTCGTGTCCGAGCCAGAACCCGGCTATGGATGCGTAAAGCTCTTCCTTTGGCATATCCTCTGCATAAAACGGCTCCCCCATCATCCCTATCGGCATACAGATCGCATTTTCGGTCGGACTGTAAAAAGCGTTTGCCTGAAGCAGATTAAAGCTGTCTCCCCATCTTTCGGGGTCCCGCTCTTTTCCGATAAGAGCCGCATCCTTTTCGATCTTAAAATCACTTAAAGCCTCTATGCAGCCTATGAGCGACTTTCCTTCAAATGAAAGCTTAGAATAATCCTCCCATTTATCCGGCCACCCTATATGGATTTCCATCTTATCAAGCTTTTTTATCGCATATTCCCGCGTTTTTTCACTTGCCCAGTCATTTTCCTCAAGCATGCTCCTGTAGGTGGCTTTCACATCCCTGCATACATTTTCGAGCTTTCTTTTATCATCCTCATTCCCGTACTCCTCCACATAGAGCTTTTGCAGCGGCACATAGAGGATGTCAGTGATCTCACTATAAGCCATGTCATCATCGGTTATACTGTTATCGTACCCGTAGTATTTTTCATGCATCTGCGCCTCATAAGCCCTTATATCACTGTCCGCATAGCTGCATAATGTCTCTACCGCGTCGACATAGATAAGACTCCTTATCATTTCAAAATTTTCATCGGTATATATCTCATTCATATACTCAAGATATTCAGGCTCCGAAACGATATAATTGCAGTCCGCAGCAAATCCCATATGATCCACTATGTCCGTTAACGGATAATTTACACTAAGCTCCTTAAGCTCCTCATAGGTCATACAGTTATTGGATTTCTGCACATATTCGGCGCTGAATGTATCGTCGGAGGACGGGATGTATCCGGCAAGCATCCCTTCAAGCTTGTAGGCTGCTTCAAGGTGCTTTTTTGCCTCTGTCTCAGACAGCCCGAGCTTTCCCGCATCATGGAGAAAAACACTGTCCCTGTAGCCTGCCGTCATATCTCCGAATTCACTGCGCCTGCCGTATTCAGCCGAATCCCCGAGCCGCAGACCGTACGGGCTTATATATACCGCTATATGCATTGAATCATTGCTGTCAGGCCCCGCCTCAAGTATGATGAAATTATCAAACCATATAAGTCCGCTTCTGCTTAATAACAGCTCTGTCAGCTCTTTTAAGCTTTTTGTCTCAAGGATCTCATCGGTCATTTCCTTTATTTCGTTTACCGATGACCTGTCCCTTTCCTCCCAGTCTGTAAGGCGCTCATACATCGTTTTTACAAGCTCCGCGTCATGCCCCTTAACATAGTCATCCTTTATGAGAGTAAGGGCCGTTTCCTCTACATCATAGCTGCGATCGGAATATAAATCCCAGTTTGTATATCCCAGTAAACGGTTCCGGCATAAAAGCCATTTATCGGCATAATAATGAAAATCCTCATCCGGCGGGGTGTTTCTGAAGACCGAGATATTTTCGACAAGATCCGAATCCGCCCACGGGCTGCCCGTATATCTTGCAAGCTCCTCCCTGTCTCTCCCCGAAAACATCATCTGCATATCCTTTGGCATACCGCCGAATATAACGGCTATAATCATCATTACCGCAACCGGTAACTTAAATATCCTTAGCATATCGATCTGCACTCCTTTCGGACTAAGGAGCCGCGCATAATGACCTGTTACAAAATAAATTCATTTCCGCACAGCTCTTTATCTGTTTTTGCTACAATAAGAGCGTGGCTTGCTCAACCACGCTCTCTTATATACCTTCAAGTGCAGGAAAAGGGACTTGAACCCTCATGATATTGCTATCACACGGACCTGAACCGTGCGCGTCTGCCAATTCCGCCATTCCTGCTTAACCCCGCCAGTTGGTATAATAACCTATTTCACGGTGGGGTGTCAATACGCCGTCAAATTATAAGACCGGGCGTAATATCTTCAGATCATGCCGCCTCTTTTTCAAGTCTGCTCTTTGCAAGCTCCACTAAAGACTTGAAGCCCTCGGCATC
>JAGBOJ010000003.1 GCA_017633935.1 Lachnospiraceae bacterium
ATGGCGCCGGCTATCTCATCCACAAGTCCTATAGTCTTTTTATTTGCCGGAATAACCGTAAACATCATGATCGCGGTCATAATGATATTTACGACCAGAAGTGCGAGTATGATGATTGTAAGCATATTCTTTTTCATTTGTTTTGATCATTTCCTTTCTCAAGGATACTTTATGTAACATCGCTGAGCTGATTGTATATTCTGATCTCAACACGCCTGTTCATCTGTCTGCCTTCCGGCGTCCCGTTATCCGCAACGGGTATATATGAACCTCTGCCGGTATGCTTTATAAGAGCAGGATCCAGATCGCTGTTATCCCTTAAATACTCAAACACCGACAGGGCTCTTGCACCGGACAGCTCATCATTGTTTGCAAATCTTGCGTTATGGATCGGTATGTTGTCCGTATGCCCCTCGATCTCTATGGTATTTCCCGCATAGGTCTCAAGAATCTTTCCGACCTTTTCGAGAAGATATCCAGCATCGTCTTTTATTGTAGCACTTCCCGAGTCAAATAACAATGAACCGTTCATTGTAAGAGACACATACTGTGACGTAAAATCTATATCTATCTGTTTGTCCAGCTCCTCTTCGTTTACCGATTCTTCTATCCTTTCGGCAAGCTCCTCGGACTGCTTCAAACCCGATTCCTCAAGCTGCTCCTTCGCCTCGGCATCGCTCATCTGCTTATCTTCCTGACCTGCTCCTGAATCCTCTTTATCCGGATGATTTGTCTGGTCGACGTTTTCAGCCTGGCTTATATGCTCCGAGGCCTGATCGTGTTCTGTATTATCCTGATTTCCGGTGCTGTTTTTACCCATTGAGGTGAAATATTCGGAAATCTGGTTCAGCTGGCTTATGCCGTTTCCGACCATATCGCCTTCACCTATGGAATCGTTTCCGCCCTGAAAAACCGAAAAGGTTTTCTGCAGTGACGCGGCTATTGCCTCAAATTTATTTACATCCGTAGATGACATCGAAAACAGAAGCACGAAGAAGCACAGCAGCAGATTCATCAGGTCTCCGAATGTCGCCATCCATGCCGGCGATCCCTTCGGCGGCTCTTCTTCCCTCTTCTTTGCCATTTATCATTCTCCTCCGCCTTCGTCGCCCGATCCCATAGCAGCCCTTTCCTTCGGTGCGATGAACGACTTAAGCTTTTCTTCGATGACACGCGGGTTCTCACCTGCCTGTATCGAAAGCAGACCTTCAACTTCGATTCCTTTTATGGCGTATTCCTGGGCATCCTTCATTTTAAGCTTTCCGGCAACCGGAGCGCATATCCAGTTTGCCAGAAGCGAGCCGTAGAATGTGGTGACAAGAGCCACCGCCATAGCAGGTCCCAGGGATGAAGGATCGGACAGGTTCTTAAGCATGTTTATAAGTCCTATAAGGGTTCCGATCATTCCCCATGCAGGTCCCATGCCTCCGAGGTTATCCCAGAATCCGATATTATCCTTATGTCTGCCGGAAATACCCTCCATCTCACTTTCAAGAATAGCGCGTACAAGCTCGGGGTCCGTACCGTCCACGACAAGCATGATCCCCTTTTTCATAAATTCGTCTTCTATATTACCCGCAGCCTCTTCAAGAGACAGGAGTCCTTCTTTTCTTGCCACATTTGAAAGATTTATTATCTGGGTTATAACTTCCCCGGCATTGCCCTTTTCAAGCTTAAATACAAGAGGAAGAGTCTTTAATCCTCCCACAAACGATTGGATGGTATTCATAGCGAACACTGCCATGAACGCACCGCCGAATGTGATCAGTATCGAGTCCCTGTCTATGAAGCTCATGATAGCGGTCATTCCGTTTGAACCGACTATACCGTAGAACATCAGAGCAAGACACCCGATCAGTCCCACTATACTCGCTATATCCAATTTGTTTTCACCTTCTAATCAATGATAATTTTATGCACGCAAAAATAAACCAAGAATACTAACCATTCAATTTTACTAAATTTCTTATTTCTTGTCTACTTTCTTTTACAATTATTTTTCTTTCCGTGGTCATCGTAATGACCGTATCGGGCGTGCTCTCGATCATTTCGATATAATCGGAATTGATCGTGATCTTTTCATCATTAAGCTTTGTAACATCTATCAACATTTTCTTATAATATCACAAATATCACAAACTGCCAAATCATATATTGTAAGCGCGGCAGTCATTAATTGTAACTCAAAAAGCCCCGACAGTGCTTAACCATCGGGGCTTTACACCCTGTCATTTACAGTAAATGAATTAAAATCAATTCATTTCCCGTAATTATCTCTTAAGGTTTATAAGCTCCTCAAGCATGGTATCGGAAACAGTAATGATTCGGCTGTTTGCCTGGAAGCCTCTCTGTGTGGTGATCATATCGGTAAATTCTCCTGAAAGGTCCACATTTGACATTTCCAGCTCTCCCGTGGTCATCGAACCGCCGTTTGCGGTGATATCGTTTATAACAGCCTCACCTGAGTTAAGGGTCTGGGCATAGAGATTGTCCCCGTGCTTTTCAAGACCGGATGCGTTTGCAAAGGATGCGGAGGCGATCTGACCCAAAAGCTTTGTCTGTCCGTTTGTATAGGAGGCGGTTATCTTTCCGTCCTGTCCTATGGAAATCGAGCTCATCTCTCCGACCCTGCAGCCTGCACCGGCATCCGAGGTAAGCTGTCCTCTCTTGCCGTTTACCGTGGACTGTCCCTTGTTATCGATATTCTGTATTGTAGAAAGGTCGATTGAAACCGCATTATCATGCGTTGCATCATCCGTCATACCGGCAAATCCGGTTGCAAACATCCTCATTCCGTCAAGATTAAGTCCAAGTCCGGTAACATTCTTTCCGTTAATGGTATTTGTTTTAACCGGATCAGCCACATTGGCGGTTGCTGCGGCAGCAGCTACCTGCATAAGCTTACCGGTAGGCTTTGTACCTGAGGGTGTCATAAATGTATCAAAGGTAAGAAATGCTTCATTTCCGGTGGCTGTAGCCCCGAAATTAAATATATTTGCAGCCTTAAGAGTTGTGATCTTATCATTCGCAGACATTTCTTCACCGGCTGTACCTGTTGCCCCGCCGGGAGCACCTGTAACTCCGTACTTTAATATGGATTTTCCGTCTGAATCAAGCAGGTCGGTCATCGTCATCTTATACTGACCGTTTGGTTCTCCGGTAGCTCCGTTCTGCTTTTCAACCCTGAACTGTGCAGTATAGCTGTAGCCCAGATTATCAATGAACGGAACCGAAACAACCTGTCCTGCGGTAGTGCTTAATGCATCTGAATTTTCATCAAGAATGCCTGTGACATAAGTATTTGTGGTAGCTACGGGCGGAGATGTCAGATTCTGATCACTCATTATATCCAGTGACCTGAGATTTGACGTATCAATGACAAGCTCACCCGTCGTCGCATCCGTAGTCGTTCCGTATCCCTGCACAGTATATCCGTTTGTAGCCATACACAATGTACCGTTTGCATCCACATTGAAGGCACCCGCTCTCGTGTAATACTGGTTGCTTCCGTCGCTTACCACAAAGAAGCTGTCTCCCGTGATACGGATATCAAACGGGCTTCCGGTAGACTGGGCAGAGCCGGAGGTTGAGATATTCGTCGAGATCGAACCGGTCGAAACACCGAGACCTATCTGCTTTGCGTTGATACCTGCACGCCCTGTCTGGGCATTTGCTCCGGTAGCATTCTGAGTGGTCTGGTAGAGCATATCCTGAAAGGTGACCGTGCTTGACTTATAAGCCACGGTATTGACATTTGCTATATTGTTACCGATAACATCCATTCTTGTCTGGTGTGTTCTCAGGCCCGCAACGCCCGAGAAAAGTGATCTCATCATAGTTTTGTACCTCTTTTCTTATTTGGAATAACAGATTTTGAAGTTACCGTACATCCGTGTACTTAAGCAATCACCGCTCCGTCGATGTTTGTAAATATATTCTTGTCGCTTCCTGCCGGGTCCATCGCGGTCACAACCGTGTTTGATCTCGTGTTTACTATAAACGCAAGATCGTCAACCATCACCAGCGATGAATTTATTCCTTTGTCACCGGCTGCCCTTGTCCCCTCGTCAAGCCTTTCAAGCTGTCTTTCCGAAAGCTCTATGTTCCTGTCATTTAAGCGTTCGGCCGCATGCTTAGAAAAACTCACCCTGTGACTTGCATTGAGCTTATCCCTCTTTTCCGTAAGGATCTCGGCAAAGCTCTTAACCGGCGCATCTCCTTCAACCGCAAGCGTCACCGGTGAAGCCCCGTTTAAGAAGGCAGCAGAGGCCTGTTCAATTGTGGAATATCCGTTTGAATTAACTCTCATGATCTTACCTCTTATTACGCCTGTATCTCTATCCCGTAATCCTTCATACGCTGTACATAAGCAGCCAGCCCGGATTTTTCACTGTCTGTAAGGAAGGATTGCTGGTATGAGGACATATTATTGAATACTGTGACCAGATTCTGGATCGCATCCTTATATTGTCCCGCATTCTGTGAGTCGATCTTTGTGACATCCGGCAATTCCTTAAAGGTTGCTCTCCATGTCGAAGCTATCGCATCGGCCTCGGCATAATCATTATCGTATACTTCCTTGACATCATCCAGATTATACTGCTCACCGTCAATAGTTACATATGTTTTCGATCCCGAGTGGGAAATAAAATCAACTGTTCCCGTGATCTCAGTGGTGACACCCGTGGTCTCGTTCGTCGAGCTTACCGTAACAACCTTTCCGACTAACGATGCCGCTCTCTGCATATCCATCGTCTCACCCATATTGTTCATAGCCTCAAGTGACGAGAACTGTGCAAGCTGTGCGACATATTCGGTATTATCGGTCGGCTGTAAGGGGTCCTGATATTTCATCTGAGCCACCAGAAGCTGTAAAAATGCCTGCTTATCCAGTGTAGATCCGTCTTTTTTTGCTGAAGTCGAATCCGTTTTTATATTTGTGACCGCACCGTCGAGTACCGTTGCATCTACTGCCATATAACCGCCTATCTGCGCTCTTTTCTTTATCCTGTCCGGTAAAGCGCTTCCGTACAGGTGTTGTCTTTTTTACTGCCTTAAGCCTGTTTCTTATTATCAGGCCTGAAAATCAACCGATCCGCCGTTTGCTGCCATCATGCTCCTTGCTATCCTGTCCGCCTCGGCTTCCGGTGAAGTATCGACTCCTTCTATCCCGTCCTCTTCATCCTCATTTAAGTTGATCCTTCTCATCCTTGAGCGGTTCTGAGGATTAGCGTTCTGTGCGTTTCCGTCCTGCCCCTGCATCAGATTCTGTTCAAACGCATGTGATGCAACCGTTACTTCCACGCTTTCTATCTTAACTCCCTGATTTTCAAGCGACTGCCTAAGCTCTGATACATGTCCTTCAAGAGCGGCTCTGACGCTTGCGTTCTGTGCCTCAAAGTGAGCGGTAACCTCACCGTTTGATGCAACCAGTCTGACATTGATCCTTCCGAGTGAAGCGGGATTAAGCTGCAGCTCCATCGAAGTCGAATCCGCCTTAAACCCTATCTTTATCTGGCTGTCGATTTGATCGAGGATATTTCTTGCCTGTAAATAAGGATCTGCAAAGTTTTCCGTTGTACTGCCGACCTGAATCTCAGCAACCGTCTGCGTAAGATTCTGCATAAAGGTCATATTTTGATTGGGTGTTTCATGATTTTGACGATTGTTTTCGGAATGTGAATGCTCATCCCTGCCCTTCACATCCATCCTTTCAATCTCTGAGAGCCCTTCAGCTTTAACCTCGTCCGGTACGGATTTCCTTTCGGTCACATCCGTATCGTTTTTTTCGGGATTGGCTTCCGCTGGGGTCCTTACCTCATCCCTCACCGAGTTTTCAACTGTCACTCTGATATTTTCAAAATCATTTTTTTGTACTGCACCTTTTAAGCTTTCATCAAATGTTTCTTCAGGCTCTGTCACGATCTTTGCATCCGGTGTGACATCATTTTCTGCCTTTACCGTATTGACCATCTCAATAAATTCATCCTTTGTGAGATTTAAGTCCTGCATGAGATCTGATGTTGCTTCACGCTGGATATCGTTTATCACGGTTATCTCATTGTAAAGTCCTTCATCTGTCAGTACTGCCGAAATGTCGTTTTCCGTGACCTCTGCCACAAGCTGCGGTGCTGTCTGCGGATTTAAGAGATCCATTTCCGTAAGTCCGAGGGTTTCCATCACAGCCTCAAGCTCTTCTACCGAAATGTCAAGCTCAGACGCGATCGTCACCTTTATATCCGCTGTTTTTGCTTTGATCGTCTGCTTAACCTCGTCTGTAACCTTATCCTTTACTTCCGTCTTTGTACTATCAGTTGTTTTTTTATCATCCCTGACTACTTCCTTCGCATCCCTGCTCTGCCGCCCGTCCTGCTTCGGAGTATCCTCAGTCTTTTTCGTATCCGCCGTTTTTTCCGGCTTTTTGGATAATTCAGCGGTCACATCTGTTTTTGCCGCCGTTTGGGGTACTGCTCCTGCTTCAACTCCGTATGCCTGAGATTTTGCCGTTTTATTCATGACCGACAGGAAGGAATCGCTTTTATCCTGTCCCAAAAAGTCCTGTAATCCCGGCTGTCCCTGTGGCATTTTTGCACCCCAGGCGTCTAATCCTGTAACGTTAGGGGTCGTCATCTACCATCCTCCTTTCACTATAAGACATAAAATGTCTGTTTTTTATACCAATCTGTTTATCGGCAGATTATCCCAAAAAATTAACCCCTTTTTTGACCCTGACATCTTTTTTTTGATAAAAGGACGGCAGCCCTGTATCAAAGCTCCGTCCCTTTATAATGTGACCTGTCCGTAAACAGTCCCGAACAGATCCTTAAAAATTTACTTTATCTTGAAATGACTTACGATATCGGTAAGCTCTCCTGCTATATGCTGCTGGTTCATAGCCATTTCAGCCACGGAATCGACCGCCTGCGATACACTGTCCACGGAAGCCGTGATATCCGCACTTCTTGTGGATGTTTCCTGAGTGCTCTCGGCAATGCTCATGACCGCCGAATTAACTTCATTCATGGAGGTCTTGATGCTGTTGGTCATATCCTCGATCCTCTGGGCAAGCTCACCGAACAGTGCGGCATCGTTTCCGTACTGGTCGCCCACCTTCACGAAATTCTCATAATCGGGCGTAACCGTACCCGTAACAAAATCCAGAAGCTTGTTGCTTCCCGCAGAAAGGTCCTTAAATGCCTCCTGTACACTGTTTATCGTAACCTTGATCTGGTCTACCGCATTATTTGTCTGCGTGGCAAGATTATTGATCTCGGAAGCCACAACGGCAAAGCCTTTTCCGGCTTCACCCGCCCGGGCAGCCTCTATCGAAGCATTAAGTGAAAGCAGGTCGATCTGGCTTGCGATAGCTGCGATGGAATCCGCAAGAGATGCTATCTCGCTTACAACCTCCGCCTTCTTGTTTGCCTCCTCAAGCTCACTCCTTCTTGCATTGGTGATACTGATCGCATTATCATGAGCCTGCTCATTCTCTTTCCTGATCTTAAGCGCTCTCTGCGTGATCTCCTTTACCTTTTCCGCTGTCTCGGAGGTTTCTTTTGAAAGTCCCTCCACGGAATCGTTTACCTCCTGAACCGATGCCGATACCTCCTGCGTTGCGGCACCGGTAGACATCATGGCGTCGTTAACTCCGTTCATATTATCCTGGATCTTGGAAAATTCCGCGCTGAGCTCCTCACTCATGGCAGACAGGGTATTCGCTGCATCGTTTACATTTCCCGACTCATTTGATATCTGTGCTATGATATCCCTGTTGCTGCGGTACATGTCATTTAAGGAGCCGCTCATATGTCCAAGCTCATCGTGGCTCTTCACCCTGACCTCGTCTATCATGAAGTTTCCTTCGGAAAGCTCCTTTGCAAACAAATCAACCACCTTAAGGGAACCTGCGATCGTGGTTGCTATATAGAAGATGAATATTATGCAGACGAGCATAGCCACGGCACAGATAACGATTATCACATTTCTCATATGATCCGAAGCTTCATTTATCTCCGAATCGGGAAGAAGCACGATCAGCTTCCAGTTCACACCGGGTACTGTCTCATAATATGCATTCATCTTTCCTGAAGATGACTTATAAGAGGCATTGCCGTTCCCTTCCCCTGTGATCTTTGATGCGATCGAGGATATGCTGTCCGTATCCTGCGCTATGTTCATTGCGGCAGCCACCTTTGATGCGTCATCCGTATAAATATACGTGCCGTCGGATGCCACCATTCTTGCAACACCGTTTTTACCGACCTTTATGCTTCCCACGAGCTCACTTATCGTATCAAGGGACACATCCACGGTGATACAGCCTATGAAATTTCCTACCTGATCAAAGATAGGCGCCGAGCAGGAAGCCATGACGGAGTTGCTTGCCGGATCAAAATACGGATCGGTTATCACTGCGGTAAGTGTACTCTGGGCTTTTGCATTCAGATAATATTCCTGTGAAAAATAATCATATTCGGCATTTGAATACTCCCAGTCCTCCACTATCTTGTTGTTCTCATCCCTGTACCAGTAAGGACCCGTATATTCCTGGCTTAAATAATCCTTGTCTCCGGTATATACCTTCGGTTCAAACCAGATACCGCTTCCGAGCACCAGATCGTTTGAAAGTATGATGTCCGAAAAGATCTTTTTATACTGCTTCATATTTACCGTCTCATATGTACTGCCCACCAGACTTGAAAGATCCTGCGCCGTGGTCCTGATTTTTTCAAGCTCACCGTTGATGTCGCCTACATTCGCATCCAGTTCGGATTCCACATAATTTGTAGTGACCTCCGTGATCTGAGACCTTGACATCTCACTGCTGATAAATGCCATGACTATAAAAGCCACAAGCACCGGCGGCAGAATGAAAAGCAGCATTTTTGCTTTGATACCAAGACCTTTTTTTTGAATTGTACCTTCCTTCATATATCTTCTCCTTAGATTTTTTTATAAGGCTGAACCTTATTTATTCGCTTTCCTCAGGCTCCATTATCCGTGTTATATTTCCCGCAAGATCATCGTCAAGACTTCCGATCTGGGCAAGTATCGCTCCTCTTGAATCCGCCGCCATCGCCCCAAGTATCTTTGCCGCAAGCTCAAGATCGCTCCTTAAGGGGTCGCTTGCAAAGATCACGGCCGCAGCAGCCGGCTTCATTGAGGAATACGCCTTTGCGTAATCCTGTATTTCTTTATCCACCTCCTCCTTTTTCACCACCTCTTTATAAAGTATCTCGGCATTCGTAGGGTCTATCTGCTCGTAATACTTCTGATATTCCGTGATGTCGGGGGCTTTGGAATTGAAAACCACCTCGTTGTCAAACTCATCCTTGATCTTTTCAAATTCGATCTGATTGTCCTCGTAGGTCTTAAGACGGGCCACCTCTGCCGTAAGCTCGTCGATCGTATCCTCCGCCGAACCAAGCTCCTGTCTTTCGTGGTCGAGCTCGGCTTCAAGCTCCTTAATGCGGTTTACCGCATCGTCAAGATTACTGTATCCTGCCGCCATAGCCTCATTTTCGGAAAGCGTACCCAATGACCCCGCCGGAAGTATCTTATTTACGACCGGTACGTTTTTTAATACGGGGGCAAGCACATTTGATCCGAAACCGCCCACATCCAGCTTGATCAGCAGAGCAAGTATGGCTATCCAGACAAGGATTATGACCACCGTGACCAGAATAACGGAAAGGGCTCCGCCTTCCTCATCCTCTCCGGCCTCCTCGATGGCCCTCTGCTGCTTCTTTAACTCCTTTGCCTGTGCCTTAAGCGCCTTTTTTTCTTCTTTTAACTGTTTTGCTGCCGCCTTCCTCTCTTCCTTGGACTGGGCCGGCAGATCTTTTTCATCATCACCCATGTCAGATCCTTATTACATTTTAACATATAACAGCTCCCGAAAAAACATTTTTTTACTTAAGCTGTTTTACTCCGTATGTGTAGCTTGTCAGCTGATCGATCTCCTTTGATTCCTGATAAAGGAGATCCGCCTTAAAGTCCTCAAAAGCATGCTCCTTGAGCTTATCCTGCGTCTTTCTGTCCTTCATGGCTTCTTCAAGCTTTTCGCGTTTCTTTTCAAGCAAAGCCTCTTCTCTTTTGACAACCTGCCTCTGGTCTTCTATAAGACTGTCAAGTGCATAGATCGCATTGGCATTTGCTTCAATATCCAAAATATTTAAGGACTTGCTCCTTAATCTTACAGCCTCCTCCTCATAAAGACGCTTTTCGTCTTTAAGGCGCTCTTCCTCCTCCTCGGCCTCGTTTAAATGCATCCTCTGCTCGGCATACTCATTGCGGGCCTGTTCTTCGAGCTTTTCTTTAAGATTAAGTATATTCTGCATTCTGTAGACAAACTTCGCCATGGATCACCCTTTTTAAGAAACCTTCTACTGCGGCTGTTCACTGAATATATTTTTCAGCATATTGACTTCATCATCAAACAGAAATTTTGAATCGGTCTCCTGAAGGAGAAACTCATTGACCGCATCTATCTTTTCAATGGCAAAATCGATCTTCGGATTGGAGCCTGCCTTATAAGCTCCGATATTTATCAGATCCTCGGCCTCATTATAGGTGGCCATTACATTTTTCATCTGACCCGCATATTTTTTATGCTCCTTATCCGCGACCTGGCTCATACACCTTGATATACTCTGCAGTACATCAATGGCGGGATAATGATTCTGCTGTGCAAGCCTCCTGTTCAGCACGATATGTCCGTCTAATATGGAGCGTGCCGTATCGGTGATCGGCTCATTAAAATCATCACCGTCCACAAGCACGGTATAAAGACCGGTGATAGAACCCTTAGCCCCGTTTCCGGCGCGTTCTAAGAGCTTTGGCATTTCCGCATAGACAGACGGGGGATATCCCCTTGTGACCGGCGGTTCTCCCGAGGCAAGCCCGATCTCCCTCTGCGCCATCGAAAAACGCGTCAGCGAATCCATCATAAGCAGGACATCCCTGCCCTGATCCCTGAAAAACTCTGCCACGGCAGTCGCGGTCATTGCAGCTTTCTTTCTTTCAAGAGCCGGCTTATCCGAGGTAGCGACTATTACCACCGACCTTGCCATACCCTCCGGTCCAAGATCCCTTTCAATAAATTCACGCACCTCTCTTCCACGCTCTCCGATCAGTGCGATCACATTTATATCGGCCTTTGTGTTCCGGGCAAACATACCCATAAGTGTGCTCTTCCCGACACCGCTTCCGGCAAATATCCCGATCCTCTGTCCCTTTCCGATAGTCAGAAGCCCGTCCACCGCCTTTACCCCGAGAGGCAGCACTTCACTGATTATTACCCTGTCCATGGGATCGGGGGGCATCGCATCCACCGGATATTCCTTTCCTATGACAGGTATCCCGTCAGAAGGATTTCCCAGCCCGTCAAGCGTCTTTCCGAGCATATCATTACTGCAGCTTACGGTCAGCGGATGCCCTAAATTTTCAACTATACAGCCGTTTCCTATGCCTTCGGTCGATTCATAGGGCATAAGCAGGGTCTTTGCATCCTTAAACCCCACCACCTCTGCAAGTATCGGCTTTCTGTCGTGGTCGGCGGGAATTATATGGCACATATCCGCCAGCCTCGCGTCAGGTCCTAAGGATTCTATCGTAAGACCCACGACATTAACTACCTTGCCGAGCCTTTTATAATACGTTTCCTCTTTTGCCCTTAAATACTTGGTAAAATCAATGGCCGTATCCATTACTTGTCATCCCCGTTCTTTTCAAAGGAAAGGAGTCTTAGCATCCTTCTTAAGCCGGACAGCTCCGTTTCAAGGCTGCAGTCAAAGATACCCGCTCCGGTTTCTATAAAGGCTTCATTTGCCTTTAACGTCATATCCTCGACGATCTCTGCCTCTTCAGCGGATGAAATCCCCGCAAGCAGCTCTTTTTTCTGCATCGACACAAAACCGTAGTCATCCTTTGATACGTGTATCATAAACCCGGTACTGCTGTCTATAGTATGCAGGGCATTCTTTATGAGATAAAAAATAACTTCTTTGTTTTCGCTTAAGGAAACATGAAAAATATGTTCATAGATATCGGTAAAGGTATCCACAAACATCGGTTCAAGCTTATCCACTCTTTCCTGGTAAGCCTGCTCAAGCTGTGCTTCTTTTTCCGCAAGCTCCGCTTTTATCCCGTCGACCTCGGCCATGCCTGCTTCATACCCTTCGTCATGCCCGGCATTTCTTGCCTCCTCGTAAACGGCCTGTTTATTTGCTTCGGCCTCCGCGTTTGCAGCCTCTATTATCGCCTGTGCCTGAGCCTCGGCATCGGAGATGATCTGCTCGGCTTCGGCGTTTATCTCGTCCAGATCGGGAACATTTTGAGCCTCTTCGGGTAATACCTCCTGTCCCTCCTGACCGTCGGAATCAGCAAGCAGCATCTCGACATTTTCGGCATTAAGCCCTGCTGAAAACCCGTCCTCGTCAAATTCCCTGCTGTCCTCTCTAAGCGATGTTTTCAGCGCTTTTTCAAGGAGCTTAAGCCTTTCGGCAACCAGAGCGTTTGAATCAATCACTCTCTTATTGTCATCGTCTCCCGAAACATAGCTTCTCTTAAGTAAATTAGACAACTATCTCGTCTCCTCCGCCTCTCGAGATTACTATCTCCGCAGAATCTTCGAGCTTTCTGATGATATTTACTATCTTCTGCTGTGCTTCCTCAACATCCTTCATACGTACAGGACCCATAAATTCCATATCTTCTTTTATCATGGCCGCAAGCCTCTTTGAAAGGTTCTTGAAAATAGCACCCTGAACCTGCTCGTTTGCGCCCTTTAATGCCATTGCAAGATCGTTGTTGTCAACATCACGCAGCACTCTCTGGATGGCCCTGTCATCAAGCAGCAGTACATCCTCGAATACGAACATCTTCTTTCTGATCTCGTCGGCAAGCTCCGGCTCGTCCACCTCGAGGGTCTCCATGATATGTTTTTCCGTTCCTCTGTCGACTGTATTCAAGATCTCGACGATGGAGTCCACACCACCGATAATAGTGTAATCCTGATTTACAAGCGACGATATCTTGGATTCCAGCACTCTTTCAACCTCCTTGATAACATCCGGCGAGGTCCTGTCCATAACCGCTATTCTCTTTGCGACATCAGCCTGCTTGTCGGGAGGCAGAGCGCCTATTATCTGTGCAGCCTGCGCAGGTGAAAGGTATGCAAGTATAAGGGCTATGGTCTGGGGATGCTCATCCTGTATAAAGTTTAAGAGCTGTGATGCATCCGTCTTTCTTACAAATTCAAAAGGCTTTACCTGCAATGAAGCTGTCAGCCTTGAGATGACATCCGTAGCCTTTTCTTCGCCCAGTGCCTGCTCAAGAAGCTCCTTTGCGTAGCCGATACCGCCCTCTGCAATATACTGCTGGGCAAGACATATCTGATAAAATTCATTTACAACCGCTTCCTTTATCTGCGGTGTCACACTCCTTGTATTTGCTATCTCAAGGGTAAGCTCCTCGATCTCGTCTTCCTTAAGGTGCTTGAATATCTTACTGGACTTTTCCGGTCCCAACGCTATGAGCAGTATCGCTGCTTTTTGTATGCCGCTCAGCCCGTCTGTGGTAGCTGTAGCATTTGGATCAAAAGTTGCCGGTACCGGCATATCTTACCCCCAGTCCTCCTGAAGCCAGTTTCGCAGCAGATTTGCGACGGCATCAGGATTTTCATCCACGAATTTTTCTATAAGTAAGCTGACCTCGGATCTGGAATCCGCATCTATCTCTTCCAGCTCGACCTGCTCCTGCGTACTCTGGAGAAGCGAATCAAGCGAAAGCTCGTCGGTCTCCTCCGGAGCCTTTTCCGCCCTCATGGATCTTATCACAACAAACGCCAGAAGGCCGAGTATAAGGATTATCAGAATGATGAGCATATAATTTGAGGTCAGGAAATTTGTCTGCTCGCTTGCCACGAACACGGGCTCATCATATGCCACTATACTGATCCTTGCGGTAGGTATGCCCGTAGCATTGCTGACCATGCTGTAGACATCCTCGTCAACCTCCTGCTTGACTCTTTCGCTGTTTGCAAGCCTGTATTCATCAAAGCTCATCCCGTCCAAAAGCCCCTGCATCTGCAGGTCATCCTCATTATAGATCACATAATGGATAGCCGTGATGCCGAGTGAAGAGCTCTCCCTGTTTAACACTCCTCCCGGAGTCTCGGTATCCGTGATCGTCTCGTTAGGCAGATAATCGGTGCTTTCCTCATCGGTAGTCGTATTTGAATACGCGCTGTCCTGATATTCATAGGTAACCTCGCCGTTAGTGTCGGTACCGGGTATGTCACCGTTACTGTTTGTGGCGGTCTGCGAATATGTATCCCTGTGGGAGAGCACACCCTGATCCTGTCCCTCGGCGGGAGTGTAATCATGCTGTGTTTTCTTTATGATGTCCCAGTTTAATACAAGATTGGGAACAACCTGCACATTATCATATATCTTGGCTCCTACCAGAGCCTCCTTTATCTCGCTTTTAACAAGCGAATCGTATTTTGCCTCATAGGAAAGCCTGCTTCCGGCGTTTCCCGCCATACTTGCCGTGTCCTCTCCTGAATAGAGCATATTTCCGTCGGTATCCATGATCACGATATTCTGTGTGGTATCGTTTCCGATTGAGGTCGCTATAAATCTTGCAAGTCCCGCGGCCTGATCGGTATCGATGGAATTGGGCGTCTCAAGGTTCAGCATTACACTTGCGTAGGACTCCTTCTGTTCGGCGATCAGAGTCCCGTCATTTTCGGGTATGTTTAAGGTGACTGTAGCCGACTTTATGTTTTCCTGACCCTGAAGACCCTCTGCTATATACTGCTGAAGGTATACCTTGTAACGCTTTTCCTTGTCGGACTCTGTCGTTGAAAAACCGCCGGTAAACACGTTTTCGATATCGGCGCCCACAGCCGGTATGTCATTTGCTCCCAGAAGGATGATGGCATCCGAATACTGCTCCTTTAATACGGAAATCGTAAGACCGTCGGTCGAGGTCTTATAGGTTATCCCGTTTTCATCCAAAAGAGCCTGGATCTCAGAGGTCTGCTTCGTATTCTCGCTGACACTCAGGGTCTCGTAGTCGGGCTGTGTAAGTATTGTCACAACGACAACAATGGCAACGACCACAGCGGCCGTCACCGAAATAATAAGGGTCTTTTGTTTTGAGTTAAACCTGCCCCACCATTCAAGTACCTTTTCCCACAAAGCACGCAGCCGGGTCATGATCCGCTCAACCATTGCTTCCTCCTTATATCTGCATCTGCATTATCTCACGATATGCTTCCAAAAACCTGTCCCTTAAGGCTACCGTATACTGTATAGCCGTACTTGCTTTAGCCTGCGCTATTGCAAGATCATGGGTATTTTCCGTAAGCCCGAGTGCAAGCTTTATCTCCTCTGTCTCTTCATCGTGAATGTACGAATTTGTCTCGTTTATCTGATTCTTTGCCGCATCAAGGAACACATTGAAATTTGTCTCATCCTGATACTTTACGGTCGACGCATTCTTGGCTGCGCCCTTTACGGCATCCGAAGTAAGATTATAAAAAGATGAAATATCCATAGCCCTCTCCCTTTATCATGCCTGACCTATCTCAAGTCCCTTTAACGCGATCTGCTTGCTTGTGTTAAAAGCGGTCGCATTGGCCTCATACGCGCGGCTGGCATCAATAAGATTGGTCATCTCCGTAACTATATCCACATTGGGATACCATACATATCCGTTTTCATCGGCATCAGGATGTGACGGATCGTATACCATCTTCATTTCAGTGGTCTCATCCTTGTAAAGACCGCCTACCTTAACTCCGTTGCCGGCAAATCTGTTGTACTTGCTCTGTGTGGACGCAAGCATACTCGAAAAGGATGCAACCGGATTCTGTCTTTCCTGAAAGGTTACCACCTTTCTGACATAGGGGGTACCGTCCTCGGTACGCGTAGTCTCGGAATTTGCGATATTCTCCGCGATAACATCCATTCTGTAGCGTTCCGCCGTAAGTCCGGATGCATTTATGCTGAAGCTGCTGAATATACCCATACCAAACCTCCGTTTTTTAGATCATTCTTAGGAACTGTTTATTTTGTAACCGCCTGGAAATGCTGGAATTCCGAATTCACACTCTGCTCAAGTCCGTTATATAACAGCTGGTTTGCGGCCATCTGGACATTTTCCGTATCTATATCCACATTATTTCCGTCAAGACGGTACGAATAACCCTCGCTGTCGGTAAACACGGTTCCTTTGAGCCTTGACAGCTTTAATGAACTCACCTTGTCGTCAAGTGTCTCAAATTTTGAATTCTTAAGCGCCCTCTGAAGATTCTCCGCAAAAGACACATCCTGCCTTTTGTAATGCGGAGTGTCGACATTGGCGATATTGTTTGCGATCGCCTTGCTTCTTAAAGCCGACGCATCCATCGCCTTGTCCAAAACGTCTATGTAATTGTAAATACCTGAATTGATCATAACGCTATATTATGACACCTCCTTCATAATACATTTTTTTATTATAATAATCCGCTCCAAAATGTCAATAAAACACACTATACTTGTATACAATTCTTTTTCGGCCCAACATCTTGTGGTAACATAAAAATAATATGTAAATACATTATGATTACAAAAAAGGGACTTTCATATATGAAAAATCCCTTTAATCTCCCGTCCGATATCCTTTTCAGACCTGTATGGCTTTAATTTACCGCTGATTATTTTTTAATCCCTCTATCTCATCAAACACCTGGGGATTAAGAACCCTTATATAAGTCCCCTTCATCCCCGAGGATCTCGATTCGATTATCCCGGCACTCTCAAACTTCCTTAAAGCATTGACGATGACCGATCTTGTGATATTTGATTTATCCGCGATCCTCGAGGCAACTACTATGCCTTCAAGCCCGTTCAGCTCATCAAATACCCGTATCAGGGCTTCCGTCTCCGAATACGAAAGTGCAGATAGTGCCCCCTCGATCGCGTGGTTCATCCGGCTTTCGTTTGCATCCTCCTCCTTTAAGGAGCGGAGCATCTCAAGGCTTACCACCGTAGCCCCGTATTCGCAGAGGATTATATCATCAATAGAGTACTCCTCTTCGGGCCTTATAAAAAACAGGGTCCCGAGCCTTTCACCCGCAATATCCACCGGAGTGATCACTGCCCTTATATTACCGGTAAGCTCTTCTTCAAACCCAAGAGTTTCAAGCTTTACATTCTCCTTTGTGGACAATATCCCGAGCAGTCTTTCATTTAATATATCGTCTATAAAATCGCCCCTGCTGTATCCGCAAAAAAGTCCCTCCCCGGATTCCAAAAGGTCTTTTCTTATGCCGAGCACCTTACCCTTTCTGCTTAAGCACAGTACATTCGAGTTAAGGATATCTCCCATGCAGAGGCACATATCATCAAAAACGACCTTGCTCTTTTTATTGTTATGAAGTAGCTTGTTTATTTTTCTGGTCTTGTCTAAAAGCTCTATACTGCTCAAAACGTGTTAAATCTCCCAAACATCTTTCTATGGATTTTAACACAATTTTAAGAACATTTCAACAAATTGTCTGAATTCTTTTTGAAGTGTCACGACACTTTATTTTTTACAAATTTACAGCTTTCATTGATACACGCAAGATGCGTCCCCTTTTCCACGAGTATGCCTCCGCATTCGGGACATTTTTCATTTACCGGTCTGGCCCAGCTTGTAAAGTCACAATCGGGAAAACCGGTACATCCGTAAAAGCGTCTTCCCTTTTTGGACATCTTCATTGCGATATCCTTTCCGCACTTCGGACACTTCACGCCGATCGTCTCATAATACGGCTTTGTGTTCCTGCAGTCGGGAAAGCCGGGACAGGCGAGGAATTTTCCGTGGGGCCCGTACTTAATGACCATATTCCTTCCGCATTTATCACATATTATATCGGTCTTTTCATCCTCGATCTTAACCTCTTCGATCTCCTTTTCGGCTTTTTTTATCGCCTCGTTCAGATCGGGATAGAAATTCTCAATAACGCTCTTCCAGCGGACATTTCCCTCCTCCACTTCATCTAAAAGCGATTCCATCGTGGCAGTAAACTTGGCATCCACGATCTCGGGAAAAGCGTCCTTCATAATGCTGTTGACCGTATTTCCCATATCCGTTACATACAGATTTCTGGCTTCCTTGGTGATATAACGCCTTGCAAGGAGTGTCGTTATCGTAGGCGCGTACGTACTCGGCCTTCCGATCCCCATCTCCTCCATGGTCCTCACCAGCGATGCTTCGGTATAATGAGCGGGCGGCTGCGTAAAATGCTGCTTCGGATCGGTCTTTACAAGCTTGAGGATGCTTTCCTCGTTTATGGAGGCATTTAAGACATTTCCCTCCTTTTCTTCCTCATCCGCCGGCTTGTATACGCTTAAAAAGCCTTCAAATTTAAGGCTTGAAGCATTTACGGTAAATATGTATTTATCACCCGCGCTTATTTTTACAACCGTTGTATCATATACCGCCTCGCTCATCCGGCTTGCGGTAAATCTTTTCCAGATAAGCTGATACAGCTTAAACTGCTCATTATTCAGCTTAGTCTTAAGCATCTGCGGGGTCATGGTTATGTCGGTGGGTCTGATGGCCTCATGAGCATCCTGCACCTTTTTACTGTCATTTTTTACCTGCTTTATGCTTCCGAGATATTTATCCCCGTATTCGTTTTTAATATATTCTTCGGCACTTCTTAGCGCCTCATCGGACACCCTGACGGAATCCGTTCTCAGATAGGATATAAAGCCTGCTTCATAAAGCTGCTGCGCCACCCTCATCGTCTTTTGAGTCGAAAAATTGGCCGCCTTGCTCGCTTCCTGCTGCATCGTGCTTGTCGTAAACGGCAGCGGTGCCTTTCTTATCCTTTCTCCCCTTTTTACCTCTTTTACCTTATAGCCGCAGCTTTTGCAGAAGCCTTCTATCTCCTCTGCCTGCTTTTTATCCTTTATCTCGATCCTGCCGTTATTATCACCGTAAAATTTCGCACTGACGGGCTTCTTTTCTCCCTTTACATCAAACGAAGCCTCAAGGGTCCAGTATTCATCGGGAATAAATGCCTCGATCTCATCCTCCCTGTCGCAGACCATTCTAAGAGCCGCTGACTGGACACGTCCGGCGGAGAGCCCTCTTTTTACCTTTGCCCATAAAAGCGGTGAGATGTTATAGCCCACCATCCTGTCGAGCACCCTCCTTGCCTGCTGCGCATCCACAAGATCCATATCTATATCCCTTGGCTCTTTAAGTGATTTCTTTACCGCACTTTTTGTGATCTCATTAAATGTAATACGTTTTACCTTCTTATCCGTCTGTCCCGGTTCAAGCTTTAAGGCACTTAACAGATGCCATGATATCGCCTCGCCCTCACGGTCAGGGTCTGTTGCAAGATAGATGGTATCCGCTTTTTTAACTTCTTTTCTAAGTGATGCCAGAAGATCACCTTTTCCCCTTATCGTGATGTAGCGCGGTTCAAAGTCGTTATCCACATCAATACCCAGCTGCGATTTCGGCAGATCACGCACATGTCCCATGGAGGCTGTTACCTCATAGCTGCTTCCGAGGAATTTTTTGATCGTTTTCACCTTTGCCGGTGACTCGACAATAACAAGATTTTTAGCCATTGTTTTAAATCTTCCTTACATAATGATTTTTTGCACACTCGCTTACCGCTCCTTTCATCATGAGCTTAAAAAGCGCTTCGAGAGTCTCGGACAGTGTAAGATCAGAGTTCATTAAAATCTCGTCGAGGCTCTTCGGGTACAAATCCAATAAACTATACACCACTTTTTCCGTCCCGACAAGTGTGATTTTTTCATAACCTATCTCCCGGCTGTCATATTTCCTTTTGCACGAAGGACAAATTACCGGCTCCTTATCATCATTGCAGGACAGAGCCAGAAGTACCGTTTCGGGGTTTAAGGCGATCCCCGCCCCCTGCGCTATAAGCCTGTTGCAGCCTGCCGAAAGGCTGTCTGTAAGTCTTCCCGGCACCGCAAACACATCCTTTCCCTGTTCGAGAGCATTTCTCACCGTTATCCCTGTCCCCGACCTTTCCCTTGCCTCGATCACAAGCAGGATATCGCATAACCCCACAATGATCCTGTTTCTTAAGGGAAAATGGGCTTTTAACGGCGGTTCGTCATTAGACACCTCCGAAATGATGCCTCCCGTTTTTAAGGTTTCCTTATAAATATCCGCGTTGCACTTCGGATAGACCACATTTACCCCGCATCCCAGTACTCCGAAGGTGCTTCCTCCGGCTTTTACGGCAGCAGACTGTGCGGCCCCGTCTATACCCCTTGCAAGTCCGCTTATTATCTGCACTCCGGCAGCTGCAAGGCTTGATGCAAAGTATTCGGCTATACTTTTTCCGTACTGTGAACAGTTTCTGGCACCCACGATGGCAACACTCTTTTTTTTGTCATCCGGAAGCCTTCCTTTAACATATATCCCTGCCGGAGGATCGGGAATGTTTTTCAGCTTTTCGGGATAATCCCTGTCCATCCGGCTTATATATCTTATATTTTCATCCATGCCAGTACCTCCTGTCGATGCTCTTAAAGGCTATGGCTTCACTTAAATGGCTTACATTTATCCTGTCTGAGCCTTCAAGATCCGCTATTGTCCTTGCCACCTTAAGTATCCTGTGGTATACCCTTGCAGAAAGCGAGAGCATATCATATGCGTTTTTCATAAGCTCCTCTTCCTTTTTACCCAGAACACAGTATTTTTCAAGGTCTGAGGCCGAAAGCTCCGAATTGAACCGTATGCCGGTACCCGCATATCTTTCATTCTGGATCATTGCCGCCTTTTTTACCCGTTCCCTGATCGTTTCCGAATCCTCTGCCTTATCGCATCTTTTCAGCTCCGAATATTTTATTCTTGAAGCCTCAGCGCAGATATCTATCCTGTCAAGGAGCGGACCGGATATCTTTGAAAGATATTTTTTCACATCGGATGCGGAGCACGTACATTTATTAAGATCGGGATAATATCCGCACTTGCAGGGATTCATCGCGGCACACAGCAGAAAATCCGAGGGAAATGTAAAGTTTCCCTGGGTTCTTGATATATGGACCTCCCTGTCCTCCATCGGCTGCCTTAATATCTCAAGGGTATTTCCCGAAAATTCCGGAAGCTCGTCCAAAAACAAAACCCCCTTGTGGGCAAGCGAGCATTCCCCGGGTCGCGGTATGCTCCCTCCTCCCGCCAGTGCCTGCGCGGTAACGGTATGATGAGGATTCACAAAGGGTCTTTTTCTTATAAGTCCCTGGCCCTTTTCAAGCTTTCCCGATATGCTGTAGATTTTTGTGATCTCCATACACTCCTGTATGCTTAAGGAAGGAAGTATGGTTGGAAGTCTTTTTGCAAGCATGGTCTTTCCCGAGCCCGGAGGCCCGATTATGAGTATATTGTGCATCCCCGCAGCCGCTATCTCCATTGCTCTTTTTACAGTCTCCTGCCCGTTGACATCGCTAAAATCCACATCCGCCTTTTCGTTTGCATTTGTTTCGCAGACATTGTTTTCTTTCTTTCCCTGCGGACATAAAAGCTCTCCCTTCATATAACCTATGGCTTCATTAAGTGTCTTAACCCCCGTCACATTTACTCCCTCCACAACCGACCCCTCCGCGGCGTTATCAAAAGGGACAATACAATTTTTTATCCCGTATCTTCCGGCCTCTATGACCATAGGCAGTATCCCGGGGACAGGCCGCACCTGACCCGTAAGCGAAAGCTCGCCGAATACCATGCTCTTTTCAAGCCCTTCTGCCGGTATTATCTCTAAGGATGCCAAGAGAGCCAGAGCCACCGCAAGATCAAAGGAAGTCCCGCTTTTTTTTATGTCTCCCGGAGAAAGATTAACGGTGATCCTTTTTGCGGGGAGGCTCAGACCGCTGTTTTTTAGTGCTGTCCTCACTCTCTCCCTTGCCTCCTTTACCTCGTTTGCAAGATAGCCCACCATATCAAATACGGGCAGTCCGTCGGAAATGTCGGCCTCAACGGTAACGACACTTGCGGAAAGCCCAAGCAGGCTCATGGTTTTTACACTGCTGAACATGATTACCTCCTTAGTTCCTTATGAATTTTTTTGCTTTTTTGTTGAATTTAAGAACTGCTGCAAAATAACCTGTTTTTTTGTCCCGTTTAAGGTTATTTATGAACAGTTTCTTATTTTGAATACGCAGATACGGCTAAGATCATCCTGTCCGTGTTGTTTGCACAGTTAACGGCATTCCCGGACGAAATGGCACCGTTTACAAATAAAGATAAAACAGATTCGTCCATGGTGAACATTCCCTTTGAATGTCCCTCATGGATAAGACTTTCCAAAACCTCGTTTTTTCCGTTCTTTATCGCCTCCCTTATATTTTTATCACAGAGCATCACCTCGTAAGCGGCTCTTCTTGTACCCTGCTCGGTATTTATGAGCTTTCTTGCCACAACAGACTCCAAAGCCGCCGAAAGACGGTTTCGGATCATATTTTCCTCATCCCTTGAAAAAAGACTGATGATACCGTCAAGCACATCCTTTGCCGACGACATAAAAGACGCTGTAAATACAAGCTTTCCCATATCCACAGCATTCAGCATGAGCCTTACACTCTCCGCGCTGTTGATCTTAGAGACAAAGATCACATCCGGATCTTCCCTTAAGGCAGACCTTAACCCTTCTTCGTAGCTGTCCGAATCTATCCCGATCTCCCTCTGGTTTACTATCGCAAGCTTATGCGTATGAAGATATTCTATAGGGTCCTCAAGTGTGATGATGTTGCATGCCCTTTCGGAATTGATCTTATCCAAAAGCGCGGCAAGCACCGTGGATTTACCCGAGCCCGACGGACCCGAGACTATGATAAGGCCTTTTTCCTTTGCTGTAAGCCCGGTCAGAGCGGCCGGTATGCTAAGCTCATTAAGCTCCGGAAGTCTGTTTTTGACTATCCTTACGGCGATGGTTATAACACCTCTCTGCTTATAGGCGTTAACCCTGTATCTCCCGCCGTCGAGTGAAACCGAGACATCGATCTCCCCGGTCTTTTCAAATATTTCCCTCTGCTCCTCGTTTATAATGCCCAAAAGCATCGCAAGGGTATCGGATGACGTGGTCGTCATAAACCCCGAATCCGTAAGCTTCCCGTGTATCCTGTATTTAGGTGAAGCCCCGACACAGATATGCACATCGGAGGCCTCTTTTTTTTCGGCATCCTTTAATAAGGCTTTTATGTCCGTCATACATTAAAGCCCATACTTTTAAGCATACCCTGATCCATCACGCACCTGTTATCGAGTGTCTTCATCATATCCTTTATCTTAAGATCGCCGTAGATAAGCTCCTGTCCCAGATCCACGATCTTGTTGTCCGAAAAGCAAAGGATCATCGGCTCAAGGATATTATAAGGGTTTTCCGCAAGCACAAGACCCTTTTCACCGTTGGTAAGCTCCACGCAGCTTCCGGGTGCAAGGAAATTGATGGACTGCACGAGCGCGTTTACCACCTGCTCATCATATATTTCCGGTCTGTCCATAAGATACCTTAACGCCGTGATCTCGGACTTTGGTTCTTCGACATCGTTCATTGCCGTCATCTTGTCATATTCATTTGCCACAAGCAGTACCTTGGCTCCGGTCACGATCTTTGCGCTGCTGTCTATCTCACCCTTTTTTGACATTTCCAAAAGCTTTCTGAACTGCTGAACCATCCTTTTTATGGACGGGGTTGCCAAAAATGCCGCCTCGATCAGGGATTCACCTCTGATCTGACATGCGAGCACGATCTTTTCATCCTCCTCTGTCCGCACGCTTTTATCGTTTATCTCATCCGGGATGTCAAGCTTGCCTATATCGTGTACGACCGCGGCCGTCACCGCATCGTTCTGCTCGGAAAGCTTGATATTCAGCTTATGGGTTATCATCGCCGTAAGCATCGCCACATTTAAGGAATGCTTGGCAAGCTTGTCTTCACGGCTCCTTAAGTTCTGGACGAAATTCACCTTTTTATCGAGCCTTCCGTAGCCCTTTATGATCGATGCCACCAGAGTCGGAAGCTGGTTTGTGGGTTTTCCGTTGTTTTTAATCGCCTTAAGCTCATCCTGTATGATGAACGAGGACATCATCTGAAAACGTTCAAATTCTATATCCTCCGGAGTCATCGGCGGCACCGGCTCTGCGGGCTCCAATATATAAAGTCCTATGATACCGAAATTCTTAACACTTTCTATACCCTGCGATGTAAGCTTTGAATCCCTTTCATAAAGAAGGACTCCTTTTTTATTGTATATGGGCTTGGCAAGCCTCATTCCGATCTTTAAGTTTTCCTGTCTTATAAAAAGCATCCTTTCACCTCTTTAATAATTCCTCAAATTCATCCTGCGGTATGGGCTTTGAATAATAATAACCCTGTGCGATATCACAGCCTACGGATTTTAAGAATTCAACCTGTTCGAGATTTTCAACGCCTTCTGCCACAACCTTCAGTCCGAGCTGCTTTGACATGGCAATGGAATTTGCCACAATAACCTTGCCCCTCTTGGTATCTATTACCTCATCTATAAAGAACCTGTCTATCTTGATGACATCCACCGGCGCATCCTTAAGCATATTAAGCGACGAATAACCCGATCCGAAATCATCCATTTCGATAACAAAGCCCTTTTCCTTAAGCTGCTGCATGGTATTGTAGAGATTTTCGGTATCTTCGATAAATAAAGTCTCCGTGATCTCAAGCTCCAAAAGCCCGGGTTCGATATCATACCTCTGCACAAGTCCTGTCAGCTCACCTATAAGATCCGTATTGCTTATATGAAGCCTTGATATATTTACCGATATCGGTATGCTTAACCCCATGCTCTTTAACTTCGCAAGATAGATAGCAGCCGATTCCCACATATATTCATCGATCTTTTTTATGAAGCCGTTATTTTCAAAAAGAGGCAGGAAATCTCCGGGCATCCTTAAGCCCTTTATAGGATGCTGCCAGCGTACCAGCGCCTCCGCGCCGCAGATCTCTCCCGTCTTAAGGTCCACCTTCGGCTGCAGATACATCACAAACTCATGCCTGTCAAGCGCCACCTGCATCTCGCTTTCCATCTCGGCAAGCTTGATCTGCTGCAGTCTTATCCTGTCATCATAGACGGCAAAATTCGTCAGCGTGTTACCCTTTATATCATGCTTTGCAAGCCTTGCTCTGTCGCACATGACCCTGACGGGAATATCCCTGTCGTTTATCTTGTATATTCCGAAGGACAGTGTCGAGCCGCACCGAACGGCCTCTTCAAAATGGAAGGCCATACCGAGTCTTTCAATGTAATCGAGTATATCCTGATCTTTTTCGTATTCGACAAGTATCGAGAAATTGTCGGCCTGATAGCGCCCCGCGATCCCGTCCCAGGGAAGGCTTAAGGATATCTGCTTTCCGAGCTCCTTAAGGCAGTTGTTTCCGACCTCTACGCCAAACCTGTCGTTTATCAGCCTGAACCTGTTTATATCGAGCGCGATCATCGCAAACTCCGCCGAGCCCTTTAAGAATATCCTTTCCATGGTCCTTCTGTAGAAGGATTCGGAATTGTAAAGGCCGGTTATCGAATCATAATCCGCCCTGAACTCAAGCTCCGCCTTGATCTCCATCTCGGTATTTACATCCTGTATACAGCCCGTGACCCTTGCCATACGGTTGTTAAGTCCCTGAAGTGTCTGTACAGTAATTGTAAAGTAAAGCGCCACATCATATTTATTGATAAGCCTTAAGGTTATCTCGTGAGTATCCGGCTCTCTTTTTACCCTGTCTAAAAAATCATTGAATTTTTCCCTGTCATCCACATAGGGTTCTAAGCTTTCAAGCAGTGACCATTCATCCTTTAAGGCCGGATCACTGATCTTGAACATCTTATCAAAGGTCGTGCTTAAGTAATAGTTCTTCTGGGCAACATCATATTCAAACACATAAATGCCCGTAAGCTCATTTACATGCTCGCTTCTTTCAAAGTTCCTGGCAAGCTCGTTCTGGATCTCGTTTAATCCGCGCACCTGCTCGTACTTGCGGCTGGTCATATAATCCTTAACGATATCGTGAGATAATTCATTGATATCCTGCGCCGAAAGAAAGACCCTGTCATTTTCAAATACCGTATGGAAGGCATACCAGTGGTATGTACCGTCCTGATACATAAGCCTAATCTTTGTATCCACGCTCTCCCGTCCGATCTTTGCGGCCTCTCTTAAATATGCGGGAGATGAGGCATTTAAGAAATCCTCCTTATCCTCCGGACAGACGACATTTTCAAGATAATACCTTCTCAGATTCTCGTAATTATCCACACGGCGCTCTGTCATTGCAAGTACATTCACTTCCCTTATGCGCGTGCATCTGTTCTTCATAAGGTCTATATCCCATATGATATCCTGAGTCTTGAGCATTGCTTTATTGAAGTTTTCAACGCTCTCATTAAGCTGCGACATGTGCTCGCTTATGTTTTCACGGCTCTCGGCTATGATATATACCTTAATGTTGTTGCGCATCATCAGTCTTGTCGTCCTGCAATGCACTATCCTTCTTAGTCCCGGAGAATAGATATCCGAATCCACTGATGACACATCCTTGTCGAATTTCTTTAAGGGGCAGTCCACACACTGCTGCTTTATCCCTTTTATAAGATCGTAGCAATACCCTATGCACTCTCCGGGTATCCTTTCGTTTAACGCCTCGTTCTTGTAGATAAGATGAAATCTCTCATCTACCGCATATGCCCATGTATGTATGGGATTTAATATGGTCTTTACAAGCTCGATGTCATGCAGAGAGACATTTCTTCCGACAAATTCCTCCTCCTTCTTCATCGTGTTCGTAAAGAACATATATGTGTTTTTCCTGCTCGACTCGGCAGACTCCAATGCCTTTGCGCCCTTCATATATATCTCTGCTATGTTTAAGCTCGAATCGTGCGGTACTGTACTCATTCCGATCGCAACGGTCTGTCTTATGCCTTCCGTATAGATCCCCCATGTGATCTTTAAGGTGGATATCATCAGTGCCGCCTTGTCACAGAGTATCTTCTCGTCCTTTATGCCTGTAAGGGATGCAAAAAATATTCCTCCCCCCACATAGGTGATGAGGTCGCTGTCCCTTAAGGTGCCCCGTATGATCTCCCTGCTCTCTTCAAGAGCCTTTTTTGCCTTTTCGGTATCCATCATATGCAGGGTATCATACTCGGTAAGCTTTATTATCATGAAATTTGCCACGTCATAAAGCGGCATCTCATTAAGCCTTGCTTCAAGCATGCCGAAAAAGCTCACCCTGTCTATATCACCGTCTTTAGGCACGGTAACATTCATATTTATCTTTGAGATGGTTCCCTCGGCCTTTTCCTGCGATACCCTTCCCTTTAAAACCCTAACCTCAAACCACGGATATTCTCCGTTCTTGTCCATCATACGGATGTAACAGAAACTGTCATGATATGTATTTTTTAGACCGGAAAAGAAATCTATTGCCCGTCTGCAATCGTCCGGGTATACCCTTGCTCCCAGCTCGATATTGCCGATAAAAGGCTTTATGGTGGCAAATCCCGGGAGTATATCACTGATATCCGTTATTGCCTCAAATTTATCCTCTTCCAAAAAATATCTGAAATCAAAGCTTACAGCATTATCTTTTTCGGATTCTCCCATTGTACCCTTATGCACCCCGTTTATTACCGACTCCTTAAGAATCTATGATGATAAATCACAAATTATATTGTACCAATTACTATACAAAAACACAACTATAAAACCGAATTTTAACAATAGTTCAACAAAATTCGGATAAGACCGTATTTGACACATCCATCCCGCGTTCCGTAAGGAAAAGCCTGCCTTCTTTACAAATAAGAAGTCCCGATTTTTCAAATTTCCCGATCGTTTCTTTGTAAACATCGGATATATCCTCACCGAATCTTAAAAAAAAGTCCTCAAGGCTTATTCCGTCCGTCTTTCTTAAGCCCATGATCATAAATTCGGTCATCTCATCCTCTTTTGAAAGAATGAGATCCTCGCAAAGATCGTTTACCGGAGCATTTATATAGCTTTTTACATTCCGGACATTTGAAAAACGCCTGTTTCTTAAACGTGAAGCCGCACCCGCTCCGAAACCGAGGTAATCCCTGCAGTCCCAGTAGACTAAGTTGTGCAGACATTCCCTTCCTGGCAGGGCATAGTTTGATATCTCATATCTTTTATAACCCTTTTTACTTAGAAACTCCCTTGTGTACTCATATATTTCCATCTCCAGATCCTCATCCGGAAGATGAAGCTTTTTTGAACCTTTCTCAAAAAAGGGAGTTTCCTCCTCCAAGATAAGGCAGTAGGCTGAGATATGGGAAAGACCAAGGTTTGAGATTTCATCAAGAGTGCGCTTTGCCGATCCAAGGGTTTCATAGGGGATTCCTGTCATGATATCCGCATTTATATTTTCCGCCCCGCATTTTTTAAGGATTTCCATGGTCTTAAGAAAATCCTCATGATCATGCACCCTGCCGAGTGCCTTAAGCTCATTGTCGTTTACCGACTGGCAGCCGACAGAAAACCTGTTGATGCCCGCATCCATATAAGCAAGTATCTTTTCCTCATCAACGGTTTTGGGATTCATCTCTATGGATATCTCCGGCAGATCAGAAAATTCCGCCATTTCCCTTAATCTCTTTATGATCCCCGTTATATGAAAGGACGGTATCAAAGACGGGGTACCGCCGCCGAAATAAACTGTCTTTACAGTCCTTTCCTTAAGCGGTTTCCCCGCACATGAAAGCTCCTTTTTAAGAGCCCTTACATAATCATCAATTACCGTCTGCGATGCAGCTTCCCCGCAAGAGGTGGGAACGGAAAGAAAATCGCAGTAACCGCATTTTCTTATACAGAACGGTATGTGAAAATAGATCGAAATATCATTCTTCATCCAGCTTCAAGACGGACAGAAATGCCTTCTGCGGGATCTCGACATTTCCGATCTCCCTCATCTTTTTCTTACCCTCCTTCTGTTTTTCAAGAAGCTTCTTTTTTCTTGACACGTCGCCGCCGTAGCATTTTGCAAGCACATCCTTGCGCATGGCCTTAACGGTCTCCCTTGCTATTATCTTGCCGCCTACAGCCGCCTGTATCGGGATTTCAAAAAGGTGTCTCGGGATCTCGTTCTTAAGCTTGGCACACATCTTGGAGCCTCTCTCATAGGCGCTGTCCTTAAACACTATAAAGGAAAGGGCATCCACATATTCGCGGTTTATAAGGATGTCGAGCTTTACAAGCTCTGAACGTCTGTATTCCTTAAGCTCATAATCAAAGCTGGCATATCCTCTCGACCTGCTCTTTAACGCGTCAAAAAAGTCGTATATTATCTCATTTAGCGGAAGATCGTACTTAAGTAAAACCCTTGTCTCCTCCATATATTCCATACCGGTCTGCACCCCGCGTCTTTCCTGACACAGGTTTATTATCGGGCCCAGAAACTCGGTTGAGACCATGATCTCGGCAGAAACCACCGGCTCTTCCATATAATCTATCTCTGAAGGCTCCGGCAGATTTGAAGGATTTGTAAGCTCTATC
The DNA here is from genome assembly GCA_017633935.1 of Lachnospiraceae bacterium. GTDB lineage: Bacteria > Bacillota > Clostridia > Lachnospirales > Lachnospiraceae > NK4A144. The sequence continues at coordinate 29,581 of JAGBOJ010000003.1, forward strand.
ATCTCTCCGTTTGTCTTATATACCCTGTAGACAACTCCCGGAGCTGTGGTCACAAGCTCCAGGTCATATTCCCTTTCAAGCCTCTCCGTGATTATATCAAGATGCAGCAGTCCCAGAAATCCGCATCTGAAGCCAAAGCCAAGCGCTATCGAGGTTTCCGGCTCGTAGCTTAGGGAGGCATCGTTTAACTGCAGCTTTTCAAGGGCATCCCTTAAGTCGGGATATTTTCTCGTATCCGCCGGATAAACTCCGCAATATACCATGGGGTTTACCTTTTTATATCCGGGGAGAGCCTTCTCACACGGTCTTAAGGCATTGGTTACGGTATCACCCACCCGGGTCTGGCGCACGTCCTTTATTGACGCGGTGATATATCCCACCATTCCGGCCGAAAGCTCGTCACAGGCGATAAACCTTCCGGCACCGAAATATCCGACCTCTACGATGTCCTCCGTATTTCCCGTAGCCATAAACTTCACCTTATCCCCGGGCCGTACCGTCCCGTCAAAGACCCTGATAAATACTATGACTCCCTTGTAGGAATCATACAGTGAATCAAAGATAAGGCATTTTAACGGAGCCCCGGCATCCCCTTTTGGTGCCGGCACCCTGTTTACGATCTCTTCAAGGACTTCCTCTATACCTGTGCCCTGCTTTGCGGATATCCTCGGAGCATCCATTGCCTCTATGCCGATGATATCCTCGATCTCGTTTGCTACCCTTTCAGGATCGGCACTCGGAAGATCTATCTTATTTAAAACCGGAAATACATCCAGATCATGGTCCAATGCCAAATAAACATTGGCAAGCGTCTGCGCTTCTATACCCTGCGCACTGTCCACCACAAGGATAGCCCCGTCGCAGGCAGCAAGCGATCTGCTCACCTCATAATTAAAGTCCACATGCCCCGGTGTGTCTATAAGGTTAAATATGTATTCCTCTCCGTTAGATGCCTTATAAACCGTGCGGACAGCCTGTGATTTAATCGTGATCCCTCTTTCTCTTTCCAGATCCATATTGTCAAGTACCTGATCCTGCATCTCCCTTTCGGTCCAGAGTCCGGTCTTTTCGAGAATACGGTCTGCCAGAGTGGATTTACCGTGGTCAATATGTGCTATTATGCTGAAATTTCTGATATGATCCTGACTGATTTTCATAATAATTAAAAGAAACGGGCCGAATAACTTTTCGGCCCGGTGCGATTTTACAATGTTTAAGCCATTTTGTTCACTGCTTTTGTGAGTCGCGATACCTTCCTTGAAGCGTTACTCTTATGATACACGCCCTTGGAACCGGCTTTTTCTATCGTTGAGATCGCCGACCTTAAAGCTGTCTCGGCTGCTGTCTTGTCACCACCGTCTATTGCCGCGTATACCTTCTTGATGGAAGTCTTGACGCCGCTTCTTACGGACTTGTTAGCCTCAGCTCTCTTACGGCTCGTAATGATCCTCTTTTTGGCCGATTTGATATTTGCCACTTGTACTACCTCCTGTCTGAAATGAATAATACGGGTCTTACAATCTTATAAGTAATACGGTACGGGCGGGTTTGACACGGTTACCGCCTCTTACCGTCAACACACCATAGCATTTTATAACACCGTCCCGTATTATGTCAATACGTAAATTTACAAAAGCTCTTTAACTCCCTTCGCTTTTTCAAGCGCCTCTTCAAAATCAAAATTATCTATATCCCTGCAGATGGCCTTAAGTGTCGAATTGATGGTTTCATCCGAGGATTTGAGCTCCATTATCGATTTTGCTATTTCTCCGGCAGAATCGAGCTCCATTTCATCGAGGTTTGCTATAAGGTCATCAACAAGGCTTCCTATCTCACTGTTTTTTACCTCCTGCCTGACATCCGTCTTATCTTCACTTAAAGTGCTCTTGTTAAGCAATGCGCCTATCGAAACCGCCACCTCGTTATATAAAGGCTCAAGGCCGGCATGGTCTTTATCTATGGCTTCAATATCACCTTCCTTTGCGTGATCCTCAAGCAGCTTTGCATATGATGAGAGCTGCTTTGCGCCGATATAATTTGCGGCGCTCTTTAACCCGTGGACGGATATTTTGTAATTTTCAAAATCCCTTGCCTCATACAGCTCGTTTGCGTTCTTTAAGGCATCGGAGTCAAGAAAGGTTTCAAGAAGGCCTTTATATACGTCCCTGTCACCTAAGCAGTTTTCCATTCCCGCGGCAACATCGATGCCTTTAAGCATATCAAATTCATCGACAGCCCCGGGACTTTCGGATGCTGCTTCCTTTATCGCCTCATCCTGCAGGTCTCTCTCTTCCTTATCCTCATCACTGTAATCGTAAATCTTTTTGTTTTCGGGCACCCATTTTTCCATAATCTTTGCAAGGTGCTTAAGATTAATGGGCTTTGAGATATAGTCGTTCATTCCCGCGTCCATGAAAAGCTTGTCGGCACCCTTTATGGCATTTGCGGTAAGCGCGATGACCGGAACATTCCTGTCCGTCTCCCTGTGCCTGATATGGGCCGTGGTCTCAATACCGTCCATCTTCGGCATCATATGATCCATAAATATAAGGTCAAAGTTATTATCCCTGTATATGATATCAAGCGCCTCTTCACCGGAAAGAGCGGTAGTGATATCCACCCTGTACTGCCTTAAAAGTCCCTTTGCCACCTCAAGATTCACCCTGTTGTCGTCGACTATGAGCACCCTTGTATCGGGAGAGACAAAAGGCACGGTAAACACATTGCCCTCATCGCGTTTGAAATTATCCGGATCAAATTCGCATTTCTTGCCGTCAAATACCCTCTGCTCCACATAGAAGATAAAGGTCGTGCCTTCCCCGTAAACGGATTCGACCCTGATGCCGCCTCCCATAAGGTTTAAGAGATTTTTGCATATGGCAAGTCCGAGACCGGTCCCCTTGATCGACTTATTCTTAACGATATCCACCTGTGAGAAGGAATCAAATATCCTTCCGATATCCTCTTCCTTGATACCTATACCCGTATCGGCCACGGAAACATGAAGGTTGCCCGCGTCCTCCTCCTTCGGCTCCCATGAGATCGTCAGGGTGATGCTGCCCTTATGCGTAAATTTCACAGCATTGTTTAAGATATTGAGCAGAACCTGCTTTACCCTCGAAGCATCTCCCACAAGTCCGTCCGGTATGTCTCCCTGAAGATTGACATTGAAAACAACGCCCTTTTCGCCTATACGCACCTTGATGATCGAGCAGACATCGTTTAAAACGGATGAAAGCCTGTAGTTTTCCGGTATTATCTCGAATTTTCCCGCCTCGATCTTTGAAAAATCAAGGATGTCGTTTATTATCGCCAGCAGGCTTTCCGAGGATGATTTTATATCCCCCGCATACCTTCTTGTATTCTCGTTTAATCCCTTCTCCGCAAGTATTAGCTCTGAAAATCCGGATATCGCATTCATCGGAGTCCTTATCTCGTGAGACATTGAAGACAGGAAATCTGACTTTGCGCGGCTTGCGTTATCGGATTTGTTTTTAAGAACATAAGTCGAGATAACTCTTGTAACCTCATTTAAGGTGGCGCTTGCCTCCTCCGGCCACTGGTATTCTGAATTCAAATGCTCGTAATCTATAAGTCCGACAGGCTCGCCTCCCGAGATCATTGCCACAAAAAGATGGGATGTGTGGTTTCTTAAAAGCCTCATCCTTGTATCATCGGTATATTCCGAGATGGTATGGGAATCCGTAATGATATAATCATTCTGTTTTAAGTTCCTGTACATATTTTCAAGATCGACCGCGTCAAATTCGCGGCGTTCCCCGGGATGCACCCCGAATATCATCGGTCCCGAACGCCACTCGTAAAGACAGGTCTCTATCCCGGGAGCATCCTCCTTTTCCATGACATGGATACACGCTATGTTAAACTGGGTGCCGATATATTCAAGCAGCATTCCCATTGCACTGTTTAAGTCCTTTGTATGCTCGAGGATATTAAACGCAAAGCTTACGGTATCGTATCTGATTCCGGCAGCCTTGTTCATTATCACATTTTCTCCGGTCCCTTCGGATTCAACGATCTTAAAAAGCTCCTCGGGCGTGGATAAAAATCTTATGATATAATCAAGCCCTCCCGCATTGTCGGCTCCCGTGTACATATGCTCAAGCTGACGTTCTATACCGGTATGCATCATCATCATACCGTCCCTGCTTATACCCGGGAGGATCGCGGCAAACGAGGACCGGTTTATCCTTATAAGACTGTCCTCCTCCCTTGTGCATCCTTCAAGGACATTTGCCACATGGACGATTATCGCGTCGGCAAATATGGTCCCGTATCCCTCATCGATATTGTCGATATTGAGCAGCTTAAAGAATAAGAGCATCGTTTCTGTGCCCTCCGACTTAATATAAGCCGATTCTATAAGCTTTTTCCCGACATCCCACGTAAAGAATCCGGTCGCATCATCCTTCCTTGCATTTTCAATAAAATCTCTTTCCTGCTTTTTTTCCTCATTTATATCCCTGAGCTTGCCGATGAGCTTTACGGGCTTATCGTGATCGGAGACTATAGACCCCTCCACCACAAACCATTTGTAGGGCTCGTCAATGTTTTTCCGCAGTCTTATATTGAAATTATCTTCAATATCCCCGTTCTTGAAATTAACGATCTTCTGGATGTCATCATAAAAAACATAACCGTCGTTTAAGACCATGCTTTCTAAGGTGCCTTCCACTTTACTTATCCTTATTTCACCGCTCCCGTCCTTTTTTTCAAAATTTCCGAAGCATAAAAGCGATCCGTCGGTATAATCATATTCAAAAATGATATCCGTGGAATTTTCAAAGGCAAGCCTGTATCTTTCCTCCTCGCTTATAAGCTCCAAAAAGAGCCTGTTTTCATTTTTTGCCTGCGCTCTTGAAAACAGCAGTACCGCAAGGAAGGCCGGGATCATACACAGGGCGACCACGATGAACATCACGACAAACAGATCCCTGTACGATATGTTCACGACTCCCGAATAGTTCATTAAAAAAACAACGGCACACGCAAAGACGATCGCTGCGATCATCACATTTGCGATCCTCTTTTGTGTCCGCTCCGTCATTCTTCTGTCACTGTATTTTTTAAGATCTTCTCCCATAGTCAGTGCGCTACCCTTATCATTTCAATCATCCGGTTCATCAAACTCCACGGTAAGATAATATGCCAGCCCGTCAAAGGTTCTTTTTCTGATGATGCCGCGCATATTGCTCAAAGCCTCCTGCCGCCTGAAATTACCCGACATGGCTATAGACGGTATGATGGTATAGTACACCACGAGTCCGTCCTGCAGATACGACTCTTCGACTTCCACATCCCTGCCCTCCGTCATTTCCGGATAATCTATTTCCATCTTAAACTCTATCTCACGCTTCATGATAAAGCCCTATCGTCCTGCAGTTTAAGCCGTTTACCTCCACACGGTCATCAACTGCTATCACCAGACATTCCCTGCCGTCTATGATGCGTGTCGTGATAAGATCTGTCCTTTCGGGATTAACCTTGATCACTATATCCGGGGTCTTTATGTCAAATTTTTTGATACCGGCTATATTACCGGCAAGTATCCCCGTTTTCTGTACATTCCCCTCTTCCTCCTCCGCAAGGGTGTCCGAAACCGCCTTGTCGTATTTACTGTCGAAATCCTGCATGATCTCTTCGTCAACACCGCTCTTATAAAAGAGCTTCTTTACATCCTCTTTTTCAAGTGTTAACGGCTCCGGCTCGGTATTGGCATGCTCCCTTAACATTATGCTGACATTTTCGTGGATATTGCGGACCGTTTCAAACGGGCAGTCGTCGCCTAAGGTCTCGGCGATAATATTGTTGAACACCTCCGCCTGTTCTCCGGCAGATACCGGCGCTCTCGTCCCGAACATGCCGTCAATGAATTTTTCCATAAGCTCTTCGCTTTTTTTGCTGTAATATAAGATCTCATGGATATTTGCCCCGCCGTCTTCAAATGTCGGGAACATAAAGCCCTTTTCGGGATCGGTAACGATCCAGTCTCTCACTCTTTCCGTGATGCGGTTTTCCTCGGGATTGTATCCGAGCGCCGCCTTTGAAAGCTTTATGGGACAGATGCTGCACAAAATGTAATTGAATACATTTTCAGACGCATCTTCCAAAAGGATATTGTCACTGGTCCTTTTCGGAACATCGTAAGAAGCATAGATGAGCACTATGTAATACTTTTCAACGGTATCGTAGGTTTCTATGATCCTGTCGAAAAATTCATCAATAAGCACGTCATCCTTAAGCTCGCTTTCCCTTAATCTGTAAAGGAACTGCTGCTTTCCCCCGTCAGTCTCCTCTGCAAGCGGAAACTCCAGCTCAAGCAGATTCTTTCCCTGCGTCCCCGAAAGGGTCTTTTTGAATATATCGAGATACTTATGCATCTCCTCTTCCGGCAGAGCCCCGAAAGCATCCCTGCTCACACAAAGCTTTTCCTTTTTGTCATTCACATAATTTACATAGCAGCCACATATCCTTGTTATAGTATATCCGTCTATCGAAAACTGCTTTCTGGTCTCATTGATCTCACTTTTAGTCATTTTCCACCTCACACAAATATTATTTATTATATACAAAACCTGTCTTTCTTTCAATATGGGGTTGATAACAGCATGACCTTTTGACGCTAATATCTTTATATGTTAAAATAACCGGTATGAAATTTATCGACAACCTTTATTACGGTGAACTGGTAAAAAACAAACCGGACCGCTTCAAAAAAAAGATAAAAAAAGGCTCGCTTTTTACGGGAGCTTATGTTGTGTGCCTTCCCGAAAATAAAGACGAGCCATTGGAATATTACAGTGCCCGTCTGCTTAAGCAGGATTATTATAAGCGCCATGATATAACGGTTTTAGGTATCGCCGCTGACGAGACGGAGGCTATCGGGGTTGTAAACGACATCATAAAAGACTGCATAGATAAGACCGGTACACTAAACCTAAGAGAATTTGCCGAATTTCTAACATCCGGTACAGAGGTATAAAAATTGGCTGTTCTGCTCACCATACTGAAGATAACGGGGGTCGTTCTTCTCACAATCCTCTCGCTTATAATAATTATCCTTCTATTGATCCTGCTCATGCCCATTCACTATGAAGCATCGGGCGTTTATAAGGACGGAGATGTCCCCCGGGTCAATGCAAGGATAAACTGGCTTTTTTGGATCATCAGAGTCCGTTTTGAAATGACCGGCAGGGAAATGAAATACAGCGTAAAGGTGCTCTGGCTGCAGATCCTTCCGAAAAAAGAAGAAAAACCGGATTCCGTTGAAGAGATCAGTAAAAAAGCACCGGATGAAGTAATAAAAGAGGCTGAAGAAGAGCCTGTTAAGCAGGATCAGACCGTTATGCAGACCCTTAAGGAAAATGAGGTTACCGCAAAAGGTACGGAAAACCCATCCGTAATATCAGAAGAAACAGACACCATAAGGGATGGGGATGCTGCCAAAGATGATGTATCCGGCAAAAAAGAGACCGCCCTGTCTCCGTTTGAAAAGATAAAACAGGCTGTTAATAAATTTAAATACAAATTTGAACGGATATGTGATAAAATAAGAACCGGTAAGCTTAAAGCCGAGGATTTTGCGCAAAAGCTTACCGATGAGCGGACACAAAACGCTTTATCGCTCCTGCTTTTTTCCTTAAAGCGCCTGCTCTTTCACATACGCCCGAGGAAATACAGGCTTTATCTGCGTTACGGCTTTGAAGATCCTTCTCTTACCGGAGAGATCTTCGGCTTTTATAATTCCTTATATCCCATCCATATGGGAAAGCCGGATATTGAGCCGGATTTTGAAAACAAATGCATCGACCTTGATGCGTACTTAAAAGGATGGATTCAGCTTGTATTTTTGCTTACGGCATTTATAAGGCTTTACTTCGATAAGGATGTAAAGCGTCTGTACCTGATAATAAAAAACAGATAAATTAGCGTAAAACGCGGAAATGAGGGTTAAAATGGCTGATGTGAATATTGACAATATGATCGACTCACTTATGAAGGGAATGGGAGGCTTTTTTTCGACAAAGACCGTGGTCGGCGAGCCGAAAAAGATCGATGACACCATCATCATTCCACTGGTGGATGTGACCTTCGGAATGGGGACCGGCGCAGGCAGCAACGACAAGAAAGCATCCGGCGGCGGCGGAATAGGCGGAAGGATGACTCCTTCTGCGGTGCTCATCATATCAAACGGTGTTACAAAGCTGGTAAATATCAAGAATCAGGATGCCGTCACAAAAATACTCGATATGGTTCCCGATATGATAAATAAGCTGACTGAGCGCAAGGACGGTGTATCGGAGCTTTCACCGGAGGATGCCGTCGATATAGCCTTCGATGAGGTTGATAAGCTCGACAATGCCGAATGAAAGCACACTGTAACATAACAGGAAAATAAACAAAAAGGTATTTTTGACCCTGACACCCTGTAAAAATCCCGGTCAAAAATACCTTTTTTAATTCTCTTTATGCGATCACTTATCTGTTTATCTCTTTTTCGATAAGCTCAAGCTCCTTTTTTACCCCTTCATCAAGCTTCATACCTTTAAGACGTTTTAAGGCCTCCCCGATATTTTCCTTCATTTCAACCATATGAAAAGAGCCTTCAAATTCCTGCATACGCTCGTCACCACGCTTTAAGAGTACCGAAGCCGCCTGCCTTGATATGCCCTCCGCCTCTCCTATCTCGCTTAAGGACATATCCTCATAAACCGTATATTCCATTATCTTTCTTTGTTTTTCGTTAAGCAGGTCTCCGTAGTTGTCAAAGAGCACTGCCCTGTATACCAGCTTATCCATATATTAAAGCGTGGTCCTTACTATTTTGGGCATAAAGCCCTCTTTTTCAAGGACTGCAAGTATCTGCTCCTTATGCTCGCTTCCGAATGCCTCAAGCGTGATCCTTAACTCCACCTGTGCGCTCCTGTTCGTGGTTATGAACTGATTGTGCTCAAGCTTTATGACGTTTCCGTTCTGAGCCGCTATCACGCCGGATACCTTCTGAAGCTCTCCGGGCTTGTCCGGAAGCAGCACCGAAACGGTAAATATCCTGTCACGATAGATAAGACCCTGCTGAACAACCGAAGACATCGTGATTACATCCATATTTCCGCCGGATAATATACACACGATCTTCTTATTTTTACACTTTAATTTCTTTAAGGCCGCCACGGTCAGCAATCCCGAATTTTCGACTACCATCTTATGATTTTCGACCATATCCAGAAATGCCATTACAAGGTCTGCATCATCAACCGTGATCACCCTGTCAATATTCTTCTGAAGATAGGGAAATATCTTTTCTCCCGGGCGTTTTACAGCCGTACCGTCTGCTATCGTGGACACCGAAGGAAGGGTTACGACCTCGTTTTTCTTAAAGGAAGCCTGTAAACAGGCAGCTCCGTCAGGCTCTACCCCTATCACATGACATTTGGGATGCAGAAGCTTTGAAAGCACCGATACACCGGTAGCAAGACCGCCGCCTCCTACCGGAGCAAGGATAATGTCGGTCAGCGGCTGCTCCTTGAATATCTCCATCGCTATGCTACCCTGCCCTGTTGCCACACCCTCATCATCAAAGGGGTGGACAAAGGTATAGCCTTCCTTATCGGCAAGCTCATAGGCTTTCTCACAGGCCTCGTCATACACATCGCCGTACAATATGACCTGTGCACCGAGAGCCTTTGTACGGTTCACCTTTATAAGCGGGGTTGTGGTGGGCATTACGATGACAGCCCTGCAGTTGTATCTGCTTGCCGCATATGCCACTCCCTGTGCGTGGTTTCCGGCAGATGCCGTAATGACACCCTTTTTTCTTTCCGCATCGGACAGCCGGCTTATCCTGTAGTAGGCTCCCCTTATCTTATATGCACCTGTCTGCTGCATATTCTCGGGCTTTAAGAAAACCCTGTTTCCGTTTCCGGCCATCCCCGAAAAATATTCACTGTAGATAAGCGGCGTGGGAAGCGTGACTTCCTTTACTTTTTCGGATGCCTCCTCAAAGGCCTCCAAAGACAAAAATTCGCTCATTGTTCAATCCTTCCTTAAGCTTCTGAAGAATGCGAAAGCATCCTCTTTTTCCTGCTCGGTCGCTCCGATGACGACCTCCTTTAGTCCGTCTATCGTTTCGTAGGTCGTCGTCCTTGATGCTATCTCCTTCTTTTCTTCCTCTTCCTTCTTAAGCAGCTCCTCGCTTCCGGTAAGCGCCGCCGCATATCCGGTAACATCAAATTTCTTTAAGTCCGTGATCTTTTCGCCCACGCCCACAAACTTAACCGGTATCATAAGCTCGGATTCGATCGCTATTACTATCCCGCCCTTTGCGCTTCCGTCAAGCTTTGTAAGCACTACGCCGTTAACGTCAGTTACCTCCTTAAACTCCTTTGCCTGCTCCTTGGCGTTCTGTCCCGTACCCGCATCCACTACGACCAGAGTTTCCTTTACTGCCTCGGGATATTCGGAGGTGATGATATTATTTATCTTTTTAAGCTCGTTCATAAGATTTTTCTTATTATGGAGCCTGCCTGCCGTATCACAGATAAGGATGTCGGCATTCCTTGCTTTGGCGGCATGGATCGCATCATAGACCACCGCTCCGGGATCTCCGCCCTCCGTGCCCCGTATGATATCGACGCCTGCCCTTACCGCCCATTCGTTAAGCTGCTCGGTTGCAGCAGCCCTGAAGGTATCGGCAGCCGCTAAGATAACCTTCTTTCCGAGCCTTTTATATCTTGCAGCCAGCTTTCCCGCAGTCGTGGTCTTTCCTACCCCGTTTACGCCCACAAGCAGCACTACGGCCTTCCCCTGCTCAAAATCGTAATCATCCTTTGAAAGCTTTTCTTTAAGCCTGTCTTCGACGATCTGCGAAAGAAGTCTGCGGCACTCATCCGGTACCTTGATATTTTCCTTTGCCACCCTCTTTTTTAATTCTTCGATGATCTCTTCAGTCGCCTCAAATCCGACATCCCCCATCACTAGTGTCTCTTCGAGATCCTCATAAAATTCATCGGTAAGCTCTTCATAACCCGAAAAGAACCCCGATAATCTGGTAAAAATACTGGCCATATAAAACTCCTATATAAACATCATTTATAGCTTTCATCGCTTAAGTCCACAGCCACCTGTGTGGATACCCCTTTTTCCTGCATGGTGATACCGTAGAGCCTGTCGGCCTTTGCCATCGTACCCCTTCTGTGGGTAATAACGATAAACTGGGTATGCTCGGTCAGCTTTGAAAGATAATTTGCGAACCTGTCGACATTTGCCTCGTCAAGCGCCGCCTCAATCTCATCTAAAAGACAGAACGGGCTCGGCTTCATGTTCTGTATGGCAAAAAGCAGGGCTATCGCGGTAAGTGCCTTTTCCCCGCCCGAAAGCTGCATCATATTCTGCAGCTTCTTGCCCGGAGGCTGCGCGATGATCTTAATTCCGGCTTCAAGCACATCCTCATCGTCCACAAGCTCCAAGGTTCCCTTTCCACCGCCGAACATCTCGATAAACACCAGATTAAACTGCTTCTGTATTTGGGCAAACTGCTCCGTAAACTGCTTTTTCATCTGCTCATCCAGCTCGCTTATGATATTCTTAAGATCCTCCTCGGCCTTTATGATATCATCCCTCTGTCCCGTCATGAAGGTATAGCGTTCCATGAGCTCGCGGTATTCCTCAATGGCGTTTACATTAACCACTCCGAGCTGTCTTATCTGACCTTTAAGCTTTACCGTGTTCTGTTTCATCTCTGCTAGCGATCCGAGCCCGTCATTTTTAAGCTCCCTGCTTTCGATAAGCGTAAGCTGGTATTCATCCCACATATACTGTGTCATACCCTGCATGGAGCCCTCGGTCTTTTCCCTTATCGTCTCAAGCCTGTATTTTTCCTGCTCAAGGCCGAGCTGCTGTGAGGCTATCTCATCCCTCTCAGCAAAGATCTGCTGCTGGCTCTTTAACAGCTCCTCTTTTTCCCTTTCCTTTTCCTTAAGCTCTTCGGATTTCTTTTCATTTACATCATCGGCAGTCTCTAAGGTAAGGGTCAGCTCCTTTATCTGATCTTCCTTAAGCTCCGTCTCTTCGGCATTCTTTGCGATATTTTCGTTGATATTTTCAAGCTCCTGAAGAAGTCTTAATCTCTCTCCTTCGATACGGTCGATATTCTGTGCGGCAAATTCCTGCTGCTGTATAAAACGGTCGTTTCTCATCGTCAGCTCATTGACCGACTTGCGGAGCTCCTCACTTTTTGCGTTTAATTCTTCAAGCTCTTTATTTAAGCTGATCGAAGCCTCATCTGCCTCTCTTTCCGTCTTCTGTGACTCCTTAAGCTGCTCCTCGTAGACAGCCTTTTCTTCTTCTATCGACTTTATCTGCGCATCGATTCCTGCGCCTTCTTCCGCGATCCCCTTCGTACCGCTTAAGGCATCCTTTTTCTTTTCGTTTGCCGAATCGAGATTCAGCTTTACGGTACTTAAGGATATCTGCTTATTCTGCATTTCTTCGGAAAGCTTTGCGTTCTTTTCCCTGATCTCAGTCCTTTTATCCCTGAGCTCCTCGATGGTACGCAATATCTTGTCGCGCCCGCTTAACTGCTCCTTTAATGTCTTTGAAAGCTCGTCGATCTCCCTCTGTCTGCCAAGGAAATTACTCTTATTTCTAAACGACCCTCCCGAGATCGAGCCTCCGGGATTCAATGCCTCTCCCGCAAGAGTAACTATCCTCAACGTAAATCTGAAATCTCTTGCAAGTTTGATCGCATTATCGATATTATCCACGACTATAAAGTTGCCTAACAGGTTCTGGGCAACGATCTCGTACTTTTTATCGATCACGTTTACGAGCGTATCGGCCATTCCTATGACCCCTGTGCCGTTTAAGGCATCGGGTGCGTTAAAATCCCTTTTCTGTATGGAGCTTAAGGGCAGAAAGGTCACACGGCCTGCATGCTCATTCTTTAAGAACTCAATAAGCTTCTTAGCCGTATTTTCATCCTTTACGACCACATTCTGCAGATTGGCGCCCAGCGCGGTCTCTATGGCATTTTCATACTTACCCTCAACCTTTATGATATCCGCGACAACTCCGTTTATCCCCGGTATGCTGCTTTTTTGTCCCATAACGGATCTGACCGCATTGCCGTAGCCCTCATAGCGCTCTGCGATATTTTTAAGGGTCTCGAGCTTAGTCTTGTTTTCCCTGTAAAGACCGTCCAACTGTCTTTCCTTATATTCGGCCTCATCAAGCTCGGCTTTGATCTCGCCCAGCTTAAGCTCGTTTGCGGCGTTTTGTTCATCTAATTTCCCGATCTCTTCACTAAGCGCCCTTAACTCATTTTCAAATTTTTCAATGACCTCTTCCTGCGAAGCCTCATCACTCTTCATACGCAGCAGTCTTGAATTGAGCTCGGCCTTTCTTATGCCCGCCTGCTCTAAGATGGTACGTATCCTTTCGAGGTTTCCTTTGATCTCGCCTCTGGCATTTATGGTATCCACTACGAGCTGCTTTTTTTCCTCAAGCTGTGCTGTAAGAGCCTCTATCTTTTCGTCAAACTCCTTAAGGGCGGCTACATTTCCGGCTCCTGATTCTGCCGCTTCCTTTGCCTGCCTGTCAATATCCTCCTTGCTCTTTCTGAATTTCTCAAGGCTCTTTTCATGCTCTGCGATCGTTTCCTTAACGGTTTTGATCCTTGCGTTAAAATGCTCGTCGGTACTGTGTATGGAGTTTATCTGCTCTCTTAAGACCTGTATCTGAGCATCTATCTTTCCCTTCTGCACCGAGCTGTTCGAGATATCGCTTCGCATATTACCTATCTGCTCTTCAAGGGAGTTTATCCTGCCTGTAGCCTCATCGTATCTGGCCCGGCTTTCCTCCATCCTTGTGTCTATCCTTTTACAGTCGTTTACGACTATATCGTATTTTTAATTGAGCTCATTTATCTGCTTTTCATATCTTTCGCTTTCGATGATGAAAACATTCGCGTCAAGCTCCTTTAATTCCTCTTTCTTTTTTAAATAGACCTTTGCCGCTTCGGACTGCTTTTCAAGAGGCCCCACCTGGCGTTCCACCTCGGAGAGGATATCATTTAACCTTATGAGGTTGTTTTTTTCGGACTCCAGCTTTTTTAATGCCGTATCCTTTCTTTTCTTGAATTTTACGATTCCCGCAGCCTCGTCAAAAAGCTCCCTTCTGTCCTCGGGCCTTCCCGAAAGTATCTTATCTATCTGGCCCTGTCCGATGATCGAGTAGCCCTCCTTGCCGATACCGGTATCGTAGAAAAGCTCGTTGATGTCTCTTAACCGGCACTCGTTGCCGTTTATCAGATAATCGCTTTCACCCGATCTGTATACACGCCTTGTTACAGTCACCTCATCATATTCGGCGGCAAGAGCCCTGTCCTCATTATCGATACAGATCGAGACATAGGCATATCCCATGGGCTTTCTGATCTCCGTACCCGAAAAAATGACATCCTGCATGGATGCCCCTCTTAACTGACGTGCGCTCTGCTCTCCCAAGACCCACCGCACGGCGTCCGCAACATTGCTTTTTCCCGAGCCGTTAGGTCCCACTATTCCCGTGATACCGTTTTTAAAATCCAGCTTTATCCTGTCTGCAAATGATTTAAATCCGTGTATTTCGATACTCTTTAAATACATATACTCTTCCCGTCATTTATCCTGCCGTATGCCTCATATGCGGCATGCTGCTCGGCAAGTTTTTTTGAATGCCCCCTGCCCCTGGCAACCTCTTTCCCGTCTATATATACCGCCATGACAAATTCCCTGTCATGATCGGGACCCGACTGTCCGACAAGCCTGTACTCAAGACTTGATCCGTTTTTTTGCACATAGCTTTGAAGGTTTGTCTTGCTGTCCACGAAAAAGGCCTTATGCTCATAGTCGTTTAATAAAAACCGTTCAATGAAATCCGCTGCTTTTTTAAGCCCGCCGTCAAGGTAGATCGCGCCTGTCACTGCCTCAAAGACATCCGATACGACCGAATCCCTGTAGCGGCTGCCCTGCAGATCATCTCCCTTTCCCATAAGTATGAATTCACTAAGCTCAAAGGTCTTTGCAGACGCTGCAAGCGAGCTTTCACATACAAGAGACGATCTGAGCTTTGTCATCCTTCCTTCGTCCATATCCGGCTTATCCTTAAAGATCCTGTCGCTTACAACAAGCTCCAAAACCGCATCTCCCAAAAATTCCTGCCTTTCATAGTCATCTGTGGTATTGATAACCCTTTCGTTCATCAGGGATGAATGGGTAAGCGCCGTCACAAGATAATCCCGGTTATTAAATTTATACCCTATTCTTTTTTCAAGCTCCTCGATCGGATATTTATTGTTCATGATCTCTTTACGGTTTTTTTTGTTTCCCGGCCTTTATTTTTTCGTTTTACAGTACAAAGAGCCGGGAAGATCCCGGCTCAACTTTTTTATTTTTCCCTTGCCGCTTTTATTTTGCTGACCGCATCTCCCACGGTCACGATCTTTTCAACCTCTTCGGTATCTATGACGATCTCAAACTCCTGCTCTATTCCCATGATGATCTGGAACACATCAAGACTGTCGGCTCCGAGATCATCGGTAAATGTGGTTTCAAGAGTGATCTCATCCTTGTCCACATTGAGCACCTCCGCAATGATTTCCTTAAGTTTTTCAAATTCCATAATGTTTCCTCCTGTTTTAATACGATTTACTTATCAAAGATTCAGTTTTTCCTTTATCCTGTCGTTGATCCTTTCTTCCTTAAACGATATACATTGTATGATCGAATTGGTAACCTCTTTTCTTTTGGCACTGCCGTGAGTCTTTACGACAAGGCCGTTTAAGCCCAAAAGCGGTGCTCCGCCGTATTCTGAAGCATCGAACTTCTTTAATGTCTTCTTAAGGGTGCCCTTTATGAGAAGAGCTCCTATCTTTGACACATATGAAGACATAAGCGCGCCCTTGATCTCGCTTAAAAGCACACTTCCGACCCCTTCATACATTTTAAGAGCCACATTTCCGGCAAAGGCTTCACAGACTATGACATCCGCCGTCCCCTCCGGGATATCCCTTGCCTCTATCGAGCCGGTAAAATTGATATCGGGACATGCCTTCAACATGGGATATGTCTCCTTTACAAGGGCATTTCCCTTTTCCTCCTCGGCTCCGATATTTAATATCGCAACCTTCGGATTTTTCACGCCTATCACATATTCCATATATATGGAGCCCATCTTTGCAAACTGAAGCATGTGCGAGGGTCTCGCATCCACATTTGCCCCGCAGTCCACAAGCAGCGACACTCCGGTCCTTGTGGGTATAAGAGGTGCCAGAGGCGGTCTTTCGATCCCTCTTATCCTTCCTGCGATCAGCTGTCCTCCCACCAGGATAGCGCCCGTACTTCCCGCGGATATGAACGCATCGCACTGTCCGCTCTTAACGAGATTAAGCCCTACCACTATTGACGAATCCTTTTTTGTCCTGATCGCCATAACGGGAGGCTCACCTGTTCCTATAACCTCCGTGGAGGCGGTTATCTTTATCCTGTCCTTCGGATACTCGTATTTTTTTAATTCCGCCTCGACCTTTGCCGTATCTCCCACGAGATAAACGACTATATTGTCCTTTTTATTTACCGCATCAACCGCACCGGCTACGATCTCCAAAGGGGCGTTGTCCCCGCCCATCGCATCAAGTGCCACATTAACCGTTTCAGCCATCTTAAACTCCTGCCGGATCCCGTTTATAAACCATCCTGTATTAAATATACTTCCAAACAGTAACCTATAATACAAGACTGAAACAAAAAAATCAACATCTTGGTGAATTTAGTGCTTGACCCGCCCTTATTTTTTGCGTAAACTCATAGATGTCATCGTCAAAAGGTGAAATTAAATTTATTCGCTAATTATCTTTGTTATGAAAAAAGACATTAAATTTGATTCGGAATTTACAAAACAGCTCTATATTGAGGTATCCGCTCTTCAGGATATGAAAAAGATCGATAAGCCCTATATTTCAAGAAAATACATATGGGCGGTATGGCAGAAGGTATATAAATCCCATTTCGGCTGTACGAGGCATTTCATCCTGCCGGGTGAAAAATGACCGCAATATA